>NZ_WSPP01000168.1:0-14949 GCF_009767705.1 Myroides sp. LoEW2-1
AATCTAAACATATAAATAAGTGGGGGACCTTGTTGTCCCCCTTATGATTGAAGTATTAGTAATTTTTATCCATATGATCTTCTAACACTTCTTTTAATTTATCCAAATAAGATGTTTTGGATTTAGCTCTTGTTTTCATTCTATGAAAGGCATGATGTATATCTAAAAGCTTAATACCAAATAGCTGTTGAAACAGTACTGCTATTTTTCGTATTTCTCCTTTACCATTATTAATAGACCCTGATAGATAAAGTGCGTAGATAAGTTCTATGAGCGCATTTTGGGATTCTGACCACACTAAATTAGATGATATTATCTGATTAGTACTAATATCATATTCTTGTATTTTTTCATGTAAGTAGTTTTGAAGTAAATCATGAGAGATAATACGAGCTATTTTATAGTCATAATAAGTGGAGAAAAGAGCATCTATTTCAAAGATAAAACTGTTTATACCAATGAGTAAATCTGTTTTACCAAGGGTAAAGTACTCGATGTCTTTGTCTGTTCTATTAGCATTATAGTATTTATAAAAGTCATTGTAAGCAAAATACTTCTTATACTCCAGGTTTAATTCTTGTAGATGTTTATGATAGTATTTATTCTTAACAACGATATCTATTGGACAGCTTGTTTCTATAGAATAGAGTTTGTTGTAAAAGATTAGTTTGCCTAGGACTTGAGGCTTAATTACTTTAAAAAAATCAATCTCGTCTTTTTGATTTTTGAACCCTACTTGAAGTATTTCTTCTTTTAGATTCATAAGTAAAAGTCTTAAGAATTGAATCATTTCATAAGTCTTTGAAATAGAAGCTGAATCAATTAAGTTTAGTTCAATTTCCTTTGATTCGATTTGTTTTAATACGCTTTTGTGCTGTGTGTTTAGTGTCATAATTAATGAGTATTGGTTAATTATGCACCGAGTTAAAAACCTATAGTATTAGCCCTTTTAAAATAAAATAAATCAAAACTAGAAGTCAATACGTGAAAACACTGTAAAAAATGCGGAAAACACGTATTGTAAATTGTTTGAAAATTATAAATATTTATGTATTAATTTTTAAATTACTAATTTTATGGAAGTTACTAAAAATAGTGCAAATCAAATTAGCCTAGAAGAGGCTGTAGAACTTACACACTCTTACCAGGAAAACAACCCTGATTTACCTAAGAGTTACTTTATTGGAACAAATAAATTAAACGAACTACTGTCTCAAGACGGGGTTATAGGAGTTCGTATTTATCCAGGTTTAGATAAGGCAACTAACAAAGTAAATTTAGTCTTAGTAGGAGTGGACCAAACAGGAGAGGATTTAACAAATGGTGTTATTGTTGATCACCTTGTTATTTGTCCTCCTTTATGTCCTAAAGACACTAAACTTATTAAGTAATGACTATATGTTGTACAGCATACTCTTATATGCAACACTTCTTATAGGCTGCATGCCTATTGTGCTGTTTATATCTGGTAGAAAATACAAAAGTATACCTAGTAGATCTGTTGTGCCTTTAATTAGCCTTATGGCATTTTCATCTTTATATGAATTTGTTGTTAGTTTACAATTAAAGGTAAGTGTTCTTTGGTGGTATCAGATATATTCTCTTTTAGAGTTTAGTGCTGTATATTATTTATTTAGTCATTGTATAAGACAAAGACCTAAAGCTTTTTTTAAAGTTTCTCTAGGTCTTTTTCTTTTGTTCTATGTTTTGTCAATCTTTTATTTTAATACTAAATCAGCGTTTTTATCCACAAGTATTAACAAGATCTATATTACTTTATTTGTTTTGGTAGGTAGCTTTTTGTGGATTAGACAGATATCTAATGAAAAACAGATTTTAAAGTTATACAAAGAAGGGCTTTTCTATGTTATTATGGGATTGTTTTTCTATTACAGCACTACTATCTCTTTGTTTATGCTTATTAGCTGTATTGACAAAGATGATTTATATATGGGTGATATTTGGCTAGTTAATGTACTAGCAAATTTGATATTAAGAATAACATTATCAGTGGGAGTATGGAAAATAAACTAGAATTGTTTTTTTGGCTTGGCACTTTTATTATGATCTCACTAGCTATCATGGTTATTATCATTGTTGTGATTTACCAAAAAAGAATCAATCAATATCAAAATGACATATTAAAAGAGCAATTAAGAACCAACTTAATTGTAGAACACAAAGAAAGAGAAAGAATCGCCAAGGAACTACACGATGGTATTTGTAGTGATCTTGGAAATTTAAAAAACCTTATGATTCTTTTAAATCTTAGTGAAGATCAAGAAGAAATAGCTAAAGTAAAGGCTGATTTATACGATGGAATAATTTTTTGTTATGAGGAAGCTGTTAGAATCAGTTATAATTTATCCCCACCTCTTATCAAAGACAATACAATAACAGAGCTTTTAAATAACTACGTAACCAGAGTATCTAAAGTAACTAGTATTAAGTTTGATTTTAACTCTACAACTGCAAGCTTTGTTTTAAGTGATATTCAAAAGTTAGAGTTATATAGAATTGTACAGGAACTCACCCAGAACATTCTTAAACACAGTGGGGCAAGTTTTGTTGAGATATACCTTGTATGGAGTAGATACGATCTAGTTTTATATCTGCTTGATGATGGGGTTGAGTATGATTTTAATGCAAAATCAAAAAGTGTGGGACTTGGACTTTATAATATAAAGACAAGAATAGATCAGATTAAGGCTAAGTTTAGCCATGAATCTACCAGTAAAGGTAATCAGATTAGTATAACACTTAATAAACAAAGTAATGATTAGAATAGCTATAGTTGACGATCATAGATTGTTTAGACAGAATTTTTCAAATGTATTTTCAAAAATAGAAGATATTGAAGTTTTATTTGATTGTTCTAATGGTATTGAACTATTAGAAAAACTAAAAAGAATTAGTGTTGATATTGTCTTTTTAGATATTTCGATGCCAATTATGGACGGATATCAAGTGGCTAGTTTGCTTGAGAAAAATCATCCAAATGTCAAGGTACTTATACTTACAAGTTTTTGTGATGATCGTAGTATAAAAAGAATGCTTAAATATAATATATCAGGATATTTAACCAAAAATATTTCCTTTTCTAAACTTAAAGAAGCTATTTACTGTGTGTATACAAACGGAGTATATTATGATATAGAAATACAAGATACAGTCAGTAAAGTCAAAGAGCAAAAAGATAGTGAGGAAGTTGTTTTTACAAGTAAAGAAATTGAGTTAATCAAACTCTATGCAATGCAATATACCCTTAGTGAAATTGCAGATAAACTTAATTTAAGTCCGCGTACTATTGAAAAGATGAAAGAAAATTTGATGGATAGAACAGGCTCTAGTAATTTTATAGGAGTCATTATCTATGCACTTCGTTGGCACTATATTGAGGATATTGATGAGAAAGAGAATAAAGAGAGGAAAACACGGTAAAAATACCGTGAAATCACGTATTGATTTGAATTACTGATGATTGTAGATTTGGGGTATCCCAAAATGCAACCACCATGAAAGCCAAGTATGTCCTTATTGTACGTTATTTTGTTGTACTACTTTTTGTCTATGCAGCAATAAGTAAACTAATTACATTTGAAGAGTTTAAAGTACAACTTACTCAGTCCCCACTACTAAGCATGTATGCTGGAGTTATAGCTTATCTAGTTGTAATATCAGAGCTTGTTATTGCTTTTTTACTTACCCTTAGATCTACAAAGCTTTTAGGACTATACTTAAGTTATAGTCTAATGGTTGCATTTTCTATTTACATCTACCTTATTTTAAACTACAGTGACTTTATTCCTTGTTCTTGTGGAGGAGTCCTAGAAAAACTAGGTTGGAATGAACATCTATGGTTTAATATAATAACTAGTGTTTTAATTCTGCTCAGTATATTTTATACAGATGATAAACCAAAACGATTCTACTTACTATCTATCGTAACTACGCTAGTAAGTATTCTAACGGTCATACTTCTTTTTGTATCATCTGAACACATTATAAAAAAAGAGAATCCTTTTATAAGAAGATACTTGCCTCATGGAGTAGCAGAAGAGGATACCTTGGATTTAAAGGTAAACACTTTTTTCTTCTCTGGATATCATAAAGACAAAGTGTATCTAGGTAATAGTAAATCTCCACTTATATTTATTAGTGTAGATTCTCTAATGCAAAGAGAGGATTATACTATAAAAATAGATTCAACTCAGTTTAAATACACCTATCTAAAACTAAGGACAGTCTATCCTTATTTCTATTTAGCAGACGGTTCAATTCCTATAGTTTATAAAGGACAATTAAACACAACTGAGAAAACAAAACAAACAGAAATATTTAGCTTTAAAGAAGCTTATTTTTCAGACTACACCCCAATAGATTCTACCTTAATTGTTATAAAGAGTCAAAGCAGTAAAGATTATAAACACATACTAGGGCTTATCAATATAAACAATAAGCCAAGAGTTTCTATTAACTCTAAACTATTAGAGAGTAACTCAGATGGAGTATTTGACACAGATGGTAGTTTTTGTTATAGCAAAGAAAACAAGACTTTAATCTATACCTATTATTATAAGAATCAGTATGTTTTAACTAGCTCTAGTCTAGAGCTCTTAAACAGACAAAATACTATTGACACAACCCAAACCGCCCTTATTACAGCCGCTAAATTAGCATCAGGAGAGCATAAAATGACAACTCCGATGAGTGCTATAAATCAAAAGGTGGTAGCTAAAAACAATCTCTTGTTTATTGTATCAAACTCTCTTGGACAAAAGGAGTCCAAGGCAATCTGGAAGCAAGCTAGTATTGTGGATATCTACGACTTTAAAAAAGACAGTTATATCGCAAGCTTTTACATCAACCACCTAGGGGAAGATAAGCTTATAGATTTAATTGTCACAGACCATTACATCTATGGTCTATTTGACCAAAAACTTGTTCGTTATAGACTGGCCAAATCACTAACAGACAAGTTTGAGTAAAGTTTAGCTTAACTTTTAAAACAAGCTATTAACCAATAATACTTTATTAATTATGAAAAGATTTCTAAAATCAGCAGGATTGCCAATCGGTGTATTTGCTCTTGCTATCGGTAGTGCATTTGCAACAAATGCAATGAAAAACACATTATCAGTGGAACCTGGGTATCAAAGAATAGATTCTCAAGGGCTTGAGTGTGATGATCCTGAGGTAATGTGTGATTCACAAGGAACAGTAACTTGTACATGGAAAGACGCTTCAAATATAACTCATAATTTATATGGAAAGCGCTTTAATGAAGCATTAAATAAAACAGTGTGTACTTTACCACTGTATAAAATACAAACTCCTTAGCATTAAGTTAAACGCCCTCTTTTAAGAGGGCGTCTTTTGTTTAATTACTGATTAATCTCTCTTTTTCAATTTTAGTATTGTATTTAACCCAATAAGTTTCTGGAGAGTTAATATCTTTTAAATAATAATCAAACCAGTTCTTGATTCTATTTGTTATATCAATCTGATTTTCTTTTAGATTTAATCCATGTCCTTCATTTTTGTAGAATAATGCGACATGTGGAATATTATAACGAAGCATCGCCATAAAAAAACCTTGTTGCTGTTCCCAGTTAATATTTTGGTCTTGTTTTCCTGTAAAGGAGAGTAGTGGAGTTTTAATTTGATTTGCAAATAAGATAGGAGAGTTTAGAAGGTATAATTCTTTATCTTCATTGAAAGGTTTAGGCATCTTGTATTGCCCATTTTCAAATTGAAAAAAGAAGGGCGACATAAAGTTTTCATTATATGAAAAATAAGATCTTATAATATCTGAGTTACCTGCTCCACTTACAGCCGCTTTAAACAGATTAGTTTGAGTTACAATAAAATTAGTTTCATATCCACCATGAGAAAACCCAAATAAACCTAGTCTGTTTTTGTCGATGGCTTTCTCTTGTTTTAGTACAGTATTTATACTTTGTTCAACACAATCAAGTGCTGATAGGCCTGTACCTTTTTGAGTGTCTAGAATATCAGGTAAAAAGACAAAGTAGTTATTCTCTAAGTAGATTTCTTCATTAAAACCATCACTATTTAAGTAACTAGGATATGTAAATCTATTAAAGAGGTCGTGTTGTATCTCATAGATACTAGTAATCATTGGATAGCTTTGGTTTTTATCAAAATCTTTAGGATAAAATAGAATACCTTTTAAATCATTTTTATATTCATCTTTGTATAGAACAAGCTTTTGCTGCTTCCAAGTATAAAGCTCTTTTGGCATTGTATTTTCTAAAAGTAGTTTTGTTTGCCCATTTTGATAGATATATACTGTCTTTGGCTTATTATAGTTTTCAACACAGTAGGTAATTGTTTTAAAGTCTTCACTGTATTGTACTTCTGAAATATGATCTTTTGTATTTGAAACGACTTCAGTTTGTTTATTGTTTTCAATTACCCAAAGAGAAGAAGTATCATCTTTTATGTTGTATTTTTCTATTAGCAGTTTGCTATTATCTAAGATAGTGTTTGAATGAGTCTGACTATCTATATTGTATTTTTTAGGGGCTAAAGAGTTATGTAATTTATAATGTGAATTACTATTTCCACTATTAATAATTGTTTTAAAGGTTTTGCCCTCTGTATTATATTGCATAAGATTAGAGTCTGACACAAAGTAAAAGAACTTTTCATCTTTAGACCAATAGCGAAATCTGCCTATATAAGACCTTAATTTTAACTCATCTTCTTTTAAATTAAATGTACTTTCAACTGTTTTGTATTTTGTATTGTAAAAGTAAATCACTCCCATTTTAATATAGACAAAGTAGTTTGCAAGAGGTGAGAGGCTAGTTGTATTAAATGTATTTCGTTGAGCTTTGGTAATTAATGAAAGTTTATTCTCCTTTATATCATATAAACTTATATCTCTAGGCCTTGCAGAATATTGACTTGTATAATCTAGATATTGGTTTGAATCATAGACAAGTAATAAGTTTTCATTTAAAGCTATGGATTCCTGTTTGTTTAATATTTCAGGTTGATAGATTTGATTAGCCTTAAAATCAAAAATTATATGATCATTAGTTGTTGTATTTTGAAGTGTAGCAGATTCCTTATTAATTGGAAAAGCTCTATCATTTGTACTCCATAATTCGAGTTTATTAACATCATAAGGTTTGTTTCCAAGATTATAATATTGAATTATTTTAAAACTATGCTCACTAATTGCTTCAGGAGTACTATAAGATATGGTTGGATTGAGCTCTTGTTTTTTAAAAAAGTTAGTATTGTAGTTTAAAAAGATCAGATAGGGATATTTATTATCACTATATAAATTTGGACTTAAAAATACAATAGGAAGCCTTTTATCCCATATAACTTGTTTAATAGGATCTGTAATATGCTTATTTACAGTTTTTTTTAAGGTTTTTAAGTTAATTATTTCAATCCCTTTAGCTGCATCCTTATACTGAATCAGTAATAGCTGCCTATTCTGATTTATACTTGTAATGTTTACAAGATCTTGTGGACTATTCCATATTTCCTCAAACTTATTGAATTGCACTTTTACTAGTCTATATATATTAGAACTCGTATCTAAATAGAAAATAAGCTCGTAATCCTCTATTATAGTTGGTTTTGCTACATTGAAAATAGTTTGTTTTTTTAAACTATGAATGTCTATTATTTGTAGTGTTTGTTTGTTTAGATCATAGTAAGAGACTTTATTCTCTTTGAAATTTTTGTAAGGAATACTTGTCTGTGTATTCAGAGATAGTTTCGATTTATTAAAGATAAAAACACTATCTCTTTTGGAATCAAATTTATTATATTTATGTATTATAGCTATGTTATTATTCTTACTTACTGATCTATTGTTTAGTTCACTATACTGTAATGAGTCTCTAATAGTTTGAGCAGAACTAGTTACTATACTTAATATAAAAAGTAATAAACTAGAGATAATATTAATTGTTTTAGTATTCATTTTGAGGATGTAAATTAGGGTTAATGAGTATCTCTTTTTCAGGGTAAGGAAACAGAGCATATTTGTCTTGCCAGTTTGGTTTAGTACTTTTTAAAATATCGAGTTTATTATTCCTTTTTAGATCAAAGAATCGTCTTCCATGTTCAAGAAAAAACTCTTTTTGACTCTCTTTAAGCATGGCTTGAAGAATTTGTTCTTTATTTAAAGTGTTAGATAGAGGAAACAGACCAGCTTTTGATCTAATTTTATTTAAATAAGGAATTGCTTGTTTCTCTTGATTTTGATATATAAGAGCTTCAGATAATATAAAGTAAGCTTCTTCAATTCTAAAAAGGATGGAGCATTCATCTGAATTATTAAGTTTGTTTTTATACTTGTAAGGATAAATACGACCAGTATGTTGAAAATCATTAGTCCATAGTTCTTTTCTGAGATCGTTATCATCAAAGGAATTAAGTAACGTTTTGCTTATTTTATAACCTGTGCTATTAGAACGTGGAATGTAAGTATTTGCCTCATACGTACCAGCTGTAGGATCGCTATTTGGCATTTGCCAAAGTGTACCTCTTGAATCATTTTTGAAGGTTTTAGTTAAATCTATCTCTAGATTATATAAAGGATTATCAATAACTTGTTTAGCATATATTTCAGCATTTTCATATTTCTTTTGAAGTAAATAATTCTTAGCTAGCAATAATTCTACAACAGCTTTGTTTGGGTAATATTTATTAATAGTGCCATCGTTATAAGAAATAGTTTTTAAAGCTTTTAATAAATCTTGTTCGATTAGTTTAAAAACTTCAAGGACTGGTGTTTTTACAATTTTAGTATTAGCCTTGTAGTCTGTTGAGATTGTATAGGGAATATCTCCATATATTTGAGCTAAAGCCTGATAGTACATCGCCCTTAATAGAAGCGCTTGTCTTATAAAAATATCTCTATCCTCAGTAGTGATACCACTAGAGTTTGTAACTCCGCTTATAAAAGAATTAATAGCATAAATATGAGAATAGGATGTGTTCCACAAGTTAGAGATTACATATTTTGTGGGATCTAATGAGTTATTATATAGTAAGAAATTATCTGTAGATGTAGAAGTTGATAGTAATTCTAGTTCATCTGTATATAGGCCAAGGCTTGTTCCTATTGCTTGACTAGTTCCACTAAAAATAGAATTTTCTCTTAGATTAATATAAAGATTAGCTAAAGCTGATGTAGCTCCACGTTTATCTTTAAAAACACTTTCAGTGTTTGTTTGATCGGTAGGAAGATCTATTTCAATTGTATTTTCACATGATTGAAACACTTGTATAGTTACTATTAGTAAGCCTAAAAAAAGTACATTTTTCATAATAAATAGATTTAGAGAGTTAATTGAACACCAAAGGCATATGTTTTTAACGGAGGTAGATAACCTAATGCTGTAAATTCAGGATCTAGTCCAAAGTAGTTTGTAATTGTCCAGAGATTCTGTCCTTGAAAGTAAAAACGCATTGAATTAATTTTTGCTTTAGGTAAATTAAGCAAGTAGGATATAGATACATTTTTTAATCTAATATATGAGGCATCCCCAATACTCATATTACTACCTAGAAATAGACTAAGATCATTAATCATTGTAGGGTTGGTTCCACTAGTAAAGTATCCATACTGACTATTAGAATTTTCTGGAGACCAACTATTGAGCACTTCTATAGGTTGATTAAAAATTGAACCAGGAGTATTTAAATTAGAATTATGATTATAATTGGTTTGTTTGACAAATTGAAATAGAAAATCAAGACTAAGATTTTTATATGTAAAGGTATTTTGAAGCCCACCGTGATAAGTTGTTTTAATCTCCTGTATATTTTGCCTATCAAAAGCAGAACTTATTTTTCCATCATTATTATAATCTGTAAAGATGTATTGACCAGTTAAAGGATCGATACCTTCAAAATTGTATAAACGACTAACACCTGTACTTTTTCCTACTATAAATCGATTGGCATAAGTAGAACTCTCTAGATTAGGAAAAGCAAGTAGTGTGTTTTTAGGAAATGAGATATTAAAACTAGTATTCCAATTGAAATTTGTTGTTTTAATATTTTGAGAGTTAAGGTTAATTTCCCACCCTTTATTCTCAACAGTAGCTGAAAGGTTATCTTGTATAGATGAAAAACCTGTAGTACCAGGTAAAGGGATTCCGACAAGTTGATTAGAAGATCTATTTTGATAATAGGCAAGATCAATCTGTAATCTATCATTTAATAAAGCTACTTCTAAAGCTACTTCAAATTTTTTAGTTTTTTCCCAGCTAAAATTCGGATTGTAAAGCCTAGAGGGAGCAAGTCCTGTTATTCCATTATAGTTGTTTGGATTAAGTGTATAGGTGTCTAAATATAAGTAATCACCAATATTATCATTACCTGATGTTCCATAACTTGTTCTAAGTTTTCCAAAACTAAGCCATGAAGAGTCTTTAAGGAAGTTTTCTTTTGAAAATACCCAAGCAGCTCCAACGGCGGCGAAGTTTCCAAACTTATTATTATCCCCAAAACGTGAGGATCCATCACGTCTAGCAGTAAGATTAAGTAAATATTTACTGTTGTAATTTAAGTTTAATCTTCCAAAAAGGGCTATGTATTTGTATTGTAAATTACTAGAACTACTTATACTTTTTGTTTTAGCTGAAGCTATATTAGAGATAAAATCATTGGTTTGAAAACCATATCCTGCTAAGTTTAATGCATTTGTATTATTCTCTTGGTAAGTTATACCAACTAATGTATTAATAGTAAATTTATTAAAATCTAATAAGTAGTTCAGTTGGGGCTCTATAATATAAGATTTGTTGTCTCTTAAGTTTTTTTCAGAGGTTGACTGATCTGAGGTATAGTTTTTATCAGGGTTGTAAATAGTATGAGGTGTAAGTCTTCTTTCTTCTGTATTAGATTTATTATATCCTGTATTTAATTTTAGATAAAAGTTTTTTAAAAGCTCATATTTAAGATCAAGATTTAAAACAAGATTATTGTTATCATTGTGATATGTCTCATGCATTGATGAAACAGGATTAGTGTTTCCTACAAACTCCCAATTTAAACTTCCATCTGGTTTATAAAGACTTGGTGCATTTGGAGATAGAGTCAAAGCATTTGTTGTTAAGTCTGTAGCAATTAAGTTGTTTTTTTGAATAGAATAATTAGTCGATGAGTTTAACTGAAATCTTCCATCTTTACTGTTGTGATTTACGTTTATTAAAAACGTATTTCTTTTATATCCCTTATCTGTCGGAAATACTGTTGTTTGAGTACCTTGACTCGCTGAAGTTGTAAAGTGAGTTGTTTCACTTCCCCCACTAACTCCTAGTTGTATGTTATGACTCAAAGCAGTTCCTCCTATAAGCTCTTTTTGCCAATCTGTATATCTGTTTCTATCCCAAGTACCATTCATATCTAGTTCATAGTCAGGATAGGTAGTAATACCATCATTTAAAAAAGCCTCATCACGCATTTTATTAAATTGCTCTGTGTTTAACAGTTTCATTTTACTAGCTACCTTGCTAAATGAAGTAGAAGAGGAAAGAGTAAAAGAGAGTTTATCTGACTTGTTTTTCTTAGTTGTTATCAGTACTACACCGTTAGCGCCACGAGAACCATAGATAGCTGTTGCATCAGCATCTTTTAATATCTCTATGCTCTCTATATCCGAAGGATTAATAGAATTTAAAATATTGGTGTCACTCATAGGAAGTATAGAGGTAGATAATGTAGAGTTTACCAAATTGCTATTTGGAATAACAACACCATCAATTACATATAAAGGAGCATTTCCATTAATGGCATTATTCATATAACCACGCAGACTATTTCTACCACGTATTTGTATGTCAAAACCTCCACCTGGTACACCAGTGTTTTGAGTAATGTTCACACCAGCCATTCTTCCTTGAATAGCTTGAAGTGGATTAATAACAGGTTGTAGTTCTATATCTTTTGCAGTTACGCGAGCAATACTTCCTGTTTTTTCACGGTCTTTTACTGAATAATAACCTGCGTTAATTACTACCTCTGATAGCACGTCTTCATCTTGCAAAAGATTAATGTTATAAATTAAGTTAGCTGTAATAACAATCTCTTTAGTTTTATATCCTATATATGAGATAACTAAGATAGCTCCATTAGAAGCGTTTAAAGAGTATTTTCCACTATGATCTGTAGTTGTAACTACATCAGTTCCTTTTATTTGAACAATAGCTCCAATAAGCACACCTGAGTTATCACTCACAGTCCCTGAGATTGTTCTTTTTTGGTAATCTAAATGAAATAGATTATCTTTAGATACGGCGTAAGTTGGTGTAATAGTAAGGCTACTTAAAAGCAAAACTATCCCATAACCAGTATTGGTTAAAAATTGAGTTTTCATAATTGTTATAGTTAATGAGATACAAGAAGACTTTAAATCTTTAAGATTCTTATTGCCGTAGTACTTAAATAGGCCAATTGTATCAATGGTTAGTTAATTGATAATAGATAATATTCTTTTTAAATAATAATAAAAACTATCTCCAAGCTCTACAGCATGTCTCCCAAAATGCAAACTAGAGCAAGGAGATAGTCATGGACTTTTAGTACAGTTTAAAACTCCCTTTAAACTATACTGTTTTTTGTTTGTTTAAAATGCCTACTAAGGGCTAAGCCTATAATTAACCACCTAGGCTAAAGCCCTATAGCAAGCGGTTTTTCTCCATAATTAAATAGTTTTACAAGTGATTAATAAATAAACAGTAGGAGAGACTTGTTTCATAGCGTTTTTCCTTACTAACTAATCTTTATTGCCTTTTAGCCGAATGGATGAACGAGCTATATTTATGTGTGATAAAGGCAATAGTTATCCTGTACGCATCTAAAAACTGTTTTTAGACCTAGCGTAAAATGTGTTATAACTCTAACTAAATAGGTAATAGGGTAGCCATCTAACATTAAAGCATTAATGTCAAATCAATCTACAGCGATAAGATTTAGTTAAACTAAAATGTAATCATAGGCTAAATGTGAGTTTAGTTACTAATTGGTTGTTGTTTGTAATAAAATGTAATAATTGAAAAAATCTCGAATAGAATCATTCGATAAGTCCATTAAGGATAGATAAGGTATTGCAAGCATTCATTAATACAACGAACACTAAATAAATCCACCTTTGTTTTAAAACCTCTATATACCTAATTGGGAGACGGTATGAATAAGAGGTATGCAGTATGTTTTAAGTATAGAGTAGGTCATGAAAAACATTAACTCTAATACTTTTATTCTCTTGGATAGTCCAGTACAAAGTACTGAACTATCTCATTTTGTCATCTTTTACTAAAAATAAGTTATGCTTTACAGTTTTCCTCTTGGAAAACATAAAGAAAGGATTTACTTTTAGAGTGCGAATCAAAAAAGAAAATACAATCTTACTTAAAAGCAAAAACTTTAAGTCAAGATGACTTGTGAATGAATTAAGGAATCACTTCCTTTTTTCATCCCTTTGTTATATGAGAACAATTTAATTTCAACCTCTCATCTAATGACAACTCTTTTTCTTTTCCAAAGAATCGCATTAACAGAGTATTAAAATAAAAAAAATCGTTCACATAAATTATATGAACGATGTTTCTAAGTATAATAAGTAATCCTTGAATAAAAGCAAGGAGCGGCTCACAACTTTTAAGCCGAGGAATCCTACATCCCTTGCCATTAAAAGTTAACGTGAATACCGCCCCAGTGCCATTACAAAAGTACGAAACTTTTTTGCATGGAGCGACATCACGACTTTCTTGCTGGCATTTGTAGGATTTCCGGCACAAGAAAACATCGTTAAACCTTTATTTAAGGTCTGTGTCAATTGAATAGTCCAAACATACAAAAAATATTTTAATGTGGCAATAAAGCCACAATCTATTATGGTGAAAATTTTTGAGAAAGATTATAAAGAATTAGGTCAGAAAATAAAAAAGAGAAGACTTGAATTAAAATTAGGACAAGAACAATTAGCATTACTTACAGCTCCTAAAGTTGATCGTGCTAAGATTAGTGATATTGAGAATGGAAAAGAAGATTTTCATTTCTCAACATTTCTTCGTCTATGTAAGGCATTGGATATTGATTTCATTGAATTGATTAAAAAATATTAAAGTAAAACTATTGGTTGTATAACAAATTGTATAAATTAAAATGAATCAATTCACCACTATAAAACAAGTAATTTCTCACTATAACAAGTTAAAAGGAAAAACTATTAAAGAGATTTACGAAAAAGCACTTAGTGATTATCCTGATATCCTTTTAAACGTAAATAATAAAGGTATTGTTGGACAAGTGTTTGAAGCTTCTATTGGTCAAAAACCAAATTCTAATCCCAATCCAGATATTGAAAATCTAGCTTTGGAATTAAAGGTGTTACCTCTTAGGAAGGTTGGGCAGGCCTTGCAACCTAAGGAAAGATCCAAGATTAAATCAATCAACTATAATTCAATTATTAAGGAAGATTGGGTTACATCTGAGGTTAAAAAGAAAATAGATAATATATTGTTCTTTGTTTATGAGCAACCAACAGGAGTGAAGTTTTCTGAACTTGATAAACTAAAGTTTAAAGGCGTTTTGCATTTTGATTTAAATTCACAAGATTTATCAGAGGATTTAAATCAAATTAGACTAGATTGGGAGTTAATCCAATCAATGGTAAAAAGAGAGGAGGCTGATTTACTTTCAGAGTCCTTGACAGAGTGTTTAGGGGCAAGTACATCAGGTACTGGTTTGCAAGTAAATTATGGTAGTGGTAAGAGTGCAAAACAAAGGAGTTATTCATTTAAGCATAGCTACTTAAAGTATTATTACTTACAAAATGATAATAAACTTAGAGAGACAGGGAAGCCTGTAGATTCAATTATTGAAATACTACAAAGGGAATTAGTTAACAAAAACCTATTCGAACTTTCTCAGATATATGAGATG
>NZ_WSPP01000169.1:0-9834 GCF_009767705.1 Myroides sp. LoEW2-1
TTGCTATACTATAAGTTAAATAGTAACACAACCAATAAAGTCCTAAGAAAAATTCAAACATATTACATTATATTAATTAGGGTTAAACCAAGTATTTACTCTTGGATTTTTTTTTCTTTTTCTTTATCGAGTCTTCAAACTGCTTTTCTTGCATATCAAAACTTGGCCCTGAAAGTAGATAGTTGAAAAAGCACACAAAACTACTTTGATTACTCTCTAGCATAAAATCCTCTAAAAAATTAAAACTCTCATGGCTCTGCAATGCTTTATACTCTTTTTGACTCTGGTTGTATCTTTGTAGCACTAAATTTTTAAGTGGATTTTCAATCTTTTTTCTAAGCGTATTAAAATAGGAGTTGTGTTTGGAGTTTAACTTTTGACTTAATTTTTTAAAGTTAAACACCACTTTTAGCTCATGAGATATAAAAACAAAGTCTTTTTTAAGCTTATTGGATAATTCAACTAGATTAATACCTTGATTTTTCAATAGCTTTTTAAACTCCGAAAAAGACTTACTTTGCTTAAAATAAGCTTGAATTATCTTTTTTAGCTCTGAAAGTTCACTAGTTTTATCCACTCTTAGCTGTGTTGATTTATTGTAGTGACTCTTTAAAAAATCTTCATCTACTACTAAATCAAAGCGGTAACATGAGAAAATATTACTGGCTTTATTCTTGTTTTTATCTAAAGCCACATAAAACACATGGTCTTTTCTTTTTGATTTAATAGCCTGGACATTAAAAAGTGATAAAAGTGCGTTATACTTTTTAAAACTTGTAAACAAATAGTGTTTAGGCAAAGTGCAAACAACGCTATTTATTTGATCATAAACCGAAAACTCAGCGTGATTTACAATATCTAGTAAAAACCGCTTATAACCTTTGTCTTTTTTCTGATACCCCGTTAACCCGAACTCCTTTGTGATTTCTCTACAAGCATTATGCGCATGAGAGTAATCATAGAGCTTTTCAATCTTCTTGCCCCATAAGTTAACTGCAATAGTAGCAATATGTATGTGAATCCTTTTTAAATCAAAGTGTTTATAGACAATATAAGGTTGGTTTTTTAAATTTACTTTAGCCATATAAGTTTTAGCTATAAGCAGTAACTCTTTATCACTTAATTTATCCTTAGGATGAGGATTAAGCGATATGTGCCTCACTGGCCTTTGAGTTGAAATATTTTTTAAAAGATAAGCTTGGAAATACCTTTGAAAATACACAGATAAATCCTCCACCTTATAAAGTGGATACGCTACTTTGTGTAAATATAAAATACTAGCCTCACAGGCCTTCACCTTATTTTGATTATAACGAAGCACATTTAGAATATCTTTGCTTTTGCCAATTCTAACTATCATATTCTTTTTGTTTATCTATGACAATCTTCTCAAAATCTAGGGTTAGCGTTATTATATCTTTACAAAGTTTTGAAAGATCAATAGTTTCTTTGAAAAGCTGTTGATAGACCTCTAACTTCTTGTCTTGCTCTTGGCTTTTTTGAACTAAAGTATTATAATTTACAGCGATTGCTTTAAAATGATTGATAAGTTGAGTTAAACTAGAGTGGTATTCTATAGCTATTGGATCTATAATAACACTCTTGATCTGATTGTTTAATATTCTTGAGATAACAAAATTAGATTTGTTTCTAACTTGATATTTTTCAATGACCTTCTCAAACTGTTCAGATTCTGATTCAGTTAGATAAATGGAAAGTGTTTTTACTATTTTTCTAGTAGTTTCCCTTTGCCTTGAAACCATCTTTTTATCATTAGTATTCATAGTCTTATTATTTAGATTTACAAAATCTACTTAATAAAACGTCAATTAAATTATCATGGAATACAAAGGACACTTTTGGAATATATTGGCCTAATCTTCTATTGTTTAGAATTATATATAAAAATAAAATAGCTCATTGCTATAATTAAACACTATAAAACAAAGCCTTTAGGTAAGCTAGAAATGTCCAAGTCTTTAGGATTAGCTCCTTGAAGTAGAGCATTAATAACCTCATCTTGCTTTAATTCTTCAAACTCATCATAACTAAGCCCAAACATAATTTGCAGGTTAACCTGAGTAATGGCTTCATTTGAATCGATAAACTTATCGGAATACATTCTTAAAAACTGTTGCTTTAAAATCTCTTTTACTTGAAACTCTTTATAAGCTATAAAATCATTTTCTTTTATAGCTAAAATTCTCTTTAAAGCAATAAAGTCATTGAGCTCTGCCTCAGTGATACAGTCATCTTTTAAAGTATAATACGCATACAAGATTAGAAAATCTAAAGCCTCTTGTTTGAGCTGCTCTATTATGATATTATTCTCACGCAAATAAGTTTTTAACTTAGCAATTGAAGTATCTTTGGAGATTAAAATTGCTACTATTTCTTGTAAAGCCTTATTATTATACTTATAAGTTAAAGCGAATTCTTTAAAATGGTCAGATAGGTTATACATAGTTTAGCAGATGAATTTAAATTATTTTCTCTTATATAGGTTCTTTCTACCATTGGATATGGAAACCACAATTCCTTCTTTTCTTAGGTTATTCAAAACATTTGATATAGCACCACTTGTAACTGATACATCAATAAGTTTATCACTTTGCATTTTCTCCTTAATCTCAGCTACTGTTCTATAATCAGCGAAATATTTACTAACTACTAATTTACGTACTTTAGCTGTTAGATTAACTTTTTGCTTTAAATCTGCTTTTAGTTTGTAGATTGTAACAGAATTTAAACTAACATCCATTAACTCACTTAGAGCATAGTCAACTGCTTTAGCATACTTCACATAAAAGTCAATATCTTTAGCTGTTCCATTTTCAACTTTAGATATACTACTTTTCGAAACACCTGTCAAATCAACTATATTTTCTTTTGTTAGATTAAGAGAATCTCTTTTACTTCTCAGTTTTTTACCAATCAACTTCTTATAAGACATAAACTTTTCAACACTTTATTTTACACACAAAATCGATTTAAAATCAAATCTTTTTTGTGTTTAATATTTTTTTACTATATTTGCTTTTATATAGATGTAGCTATTAAGCTTTCTATCGTTTTCAACGATGTTATCGTAGTGTAAAATCCTACAATACAGAATAGAGTATCCGTAAAATCACTCTATGCAAAAAGGTTTATATTTTTGCATTACAAGCGAGTAATACTCACGTATACTTTTATATTCAATGAGTTTTCTCATTTAGAATTTAGGACACCTACGACTTGATTGTATGCAGATATTCCTATGTAAATCTTTACATGGCTAATCGACTATACAATACATCGTTTATATAATCTATGTGTGCGATTTTGTTTAATAACATCGCTAACAATTCTTATAAATAAAAAGGGTTGTTTATATGTGAATAGACAATATTATCACTCACATACTAAGTGGTGTAAAAAAAGGTTGTTTCCTATAATACACTACCCTAACCTTTGGTTAAAGACATAGCTTTACCTAAGATTGGTTTTTTCTATTTTTAAGATTCGCACTCTAAAAGTAATTCCTTTCTTGCTGTTTTCCAAAACAGATACATTTTAAAGCAAGTCTAAAAGCAAAAGGTTGCAACAAAAGTGATAGTCTAGCAATTAATTGCTAGGCTATCTCAGTGAAACTAAAGCATTGGATTTATATCTTTTATGCTTAAATAATACTAAATCTCTTATTCATGCCAGTCTCCCAATTAGGCATTAAGAGATTAAAATACAAGGTATAGGTGTTTTTATTTTATAAAAGCAATACCACTTCCTTAAAGGACTTATCGAATAATCCTATTCGAGAATTTTCAATTATTTTTTATTACAACAAAACAATTATTAACCAAACTAAACCAAGTAATTACTATGAAAAAACAAACTTGTTAGAGTGATTATTTACAATAGTGATATTAACGTCCTAAACTTTATTTTCTTACCAATAAACTCACTTTTACAAGCAGACAAACTTTGATATAAAATTGAATTAGTGAATTAGTTAGTACTGCTTAACAAGTTTAATATATCAAACCACTTCATGCATACTTTAGCGGGAAGCTAAATGGCATACAGACAAACACCATTACTTTTTAATTGATCAAGCAAATAAAAAGTAATGGTCAATTAAGCATTAAAGACAAACAACAACTATAAAACTAAACTATCTATTATGTCCTTAATTATCACAATTACATATAGCGCGCTGCTAAAAGATAAGCCATAGGTAAAATCTACCTTAAAATTCATTGAATTGTAATACTACAGATAATTAGTATACCGTAAAAAGACAACTCTTTTTTCAGTGTACAGGATAGCTATTGCCTTAATCCACAATTAAACAACAACAATAATCATCCATTCGACAACAAGGCTATAGTGTTAGTTTATTTAAAAAATTGCCGTAGAAGCAAATCTATTAATGCTATTTATTAACCACTAAAACTATTTAATTATGAAACACTTAGCTCTTAGCATAAACTTCTTTAACAGTAAAGTAATCCAAAATTCATAAAGTTAGAACGGGAAAGATAGTTTAGCTAAGGGCACTAAAAACAACACAATGCGCTGGTCAAAGGGATTTTGAAAAGCGCTATTAAGTCCTATGACTATCTCTTGTCTCTTAGATAAAGCATTTTGGGAGACATGCTATAGAGGCTAGAGATAGTCTATAAATATTATTAACTAACTAAAAAGATACCCTAGTGATACTTAACGGCAATAAAAATCTTAATGATTAAAACTAGTGTATCCAATCAATTATAAACATTATGAAACTAAATTACACAATCAAAATCGGTTATAGGATGGCACTTTTTCTAAGTATTCTACTCACCTATAACACACATGCCGTAAATTTTGATGCAAACCTTACTGACTTTGATCAAAATAAAAAAAACAAAGTAACTGGCCTAGTTAAAGACAATTACGGAGCGCTTCCAGGAGTTCACGTTATAGTCAAGCAAACAAACGTAGCTACCTCAACTGATTTAGATGGTAAATTCACAATTGAGGTAGCTAAAGGACAAACCCTAGTTTTCTCAATGATTGGATTTGAAGATAAAACTATTACTTATCAAAGTGGAAACAACTTCAATATAGTCTTAAATCAAAAAACAAGTACACTTGATGAGATTGTTGTCAACGCAGGGTACTACTCTGTAAAAGATAGAGAGCGTACCGGTAGTATAGCACGTGTAACGGCAAAAGATATAGAGCTTCAACCAATAAATAACCCATTACAAGCACTTCAAGGAAGAACACCCGGAGTTTCCATAACAGAACACTCAGGGGTACCTGGCGGTGGAATAGACATAGAAATTAGAGGACAGAATTTTATGGGATTGCAAAATTCTGGCAGAAACAATCCTTTTTATATAATTGACGGAGTTCCATTTCTATCCGATGCATTAGGTACAAACAATGGCAACTTATCATACGAAATATTACAAGCTAAAATAAGTCCCTTAAATGCAATAAACCCAAGTGATATAGAAAGTATAGAGATATTAAAAGATGCTGATGCTACAGCCATCTATGGATCTCGTGGAGCTAACGGAGTAGTACTTATAACAACGAAAAAAGGAACACAATCAAAAACTAGTTTCACTATAAGTTCTACTACAAGTTTTAGTAAAGTGCCTAAGTTTTTAGACATGATGAATACCCAACAATATATCAAAATGCGTGAAGAAGCATATTTGAATGCTAATGCAAGTTTTCCTGCTAATGCCTATGATATAAATGGAGTTTGGGATAAAAACAGATATACCAATTGGCAGAAAGAATTAATTGGAGATACAGCAACGGCTCAAGAAACCTCATTAGGAATAAGAGGTGGTAATGAGTTCTCAAACTTCAACATTAACTACTCACATAGTGAAAGCACAACAGTCTTTCCAACAGATAAAGGGTATAAAAGAAACTCTGCACTTATGAGCTATAATTATATGAGTAAAAACAAAAAACTTTCTGTAAACTCATCTACACTATACTCTAACCAGAGTAATAACTTGCCAACTGCAGACCTGACAAAACAATCATTAACCCTTGCTCCAAATGCACCTTCACTATATGACAAAAATGGAGAAATAAACTGGCAAGATGGAACTTTTAGAAATCCAATGGCTAATCTCAAGAGTTCTTATGAGAATAAAACATCAACAATTATTCTTAATTCAAGTATATCTTATGCATTAATTGAAAACTTAAATGCTAAAATCAATATTGGTTATACAAATAATCACCTTGAAGAAAGAGTACTTATTCCACACACAATATTTAATCCTGCTGCAAATCTCACGAGTGAACGCTCAGAGTCAAACCTATCAAACCAAAAAAGCCAAAGCTTCATTATTGAACCACAACTCGCTTACAATCTTTCATTTAAAAAACATAGCTTAAACACTTTAATAGGATTCTCTTATCAACAAAATGACAACGAATCTGATCAAATTAGGGCGAAAAATTTTAGTTCAAATGCGTTTATAAAAAATATTGGAGCAGCCAAAGAACAACTTATAGTTTCTACTGGAAAAAACCAATATAAATATGCCTCAGTGTTTGCTAGAATAAATTATTCATATGCACAAAAATATATAGTAAACTTAACTGCTCGTCGTGATGGCTCTAGTAGGTTTGGAGATGACTATAAATTTGGAAACTTCGGAGCTATAGGTGCTGCTTGGATATTCTCCAAAGAAAATTTTGCTAAAAATATCTCATGGCTTTCATTTGGTAAACTAAGAACAAGTTATGGAATAACAGGTAGTGATAATATCGGTGACTATGCTTACTTAGATACCTATACAATTAATAGATATCAATATAATGATCAAGTAACTTTAAGCCCTACCGCTCTATATAATCCAAAATTTAAATGGGAAAACACAACAAAGTTTGAAATAGCAACGGAACTTAGCTTTTTTAATGATCGATTAAACACCACAATTGCTTATTATAATAATCGATCATCAGATCAATTAATAGGTACAACTCTACCATCCACCACGGGCTTTAATAGTATATCTGGAAATTCACCTGCTGTGGTTGAAAATAAAGGATGGGAATTTTCAATTTTTAGTCAAAATATAAAAACTAAAAACTTTTCTTGGACTACAGATTTTAACCTTTCATTTCCTAAAAATGAACTAGTATCCTACCCTGGCCTTGAACAAGGAACTGAAAGTAGTAAATATGTTATTGGTAAACCGATTCAAATTATAAAAATGTATAAATATCAAGGATTAGATCCAAAAACAGGTGAGTTTACCTTTTATGATTACAATGGAGATGGAAAAATAACATCACTTGATAAAGAACATACTGTGAGTTTAGCACCAAAATTTCACGGAGGATTACACAATACAATTTCTTACAAAAACTTAAGTTTAGATTTTCTCTTCTATTTCGTTAAAAAAGACAACTACAATATCAACAAGTATTACAACTCTCCTGGAGCAGCTATGCTTAATCTTCCTTCTGCTATGAATGATTATCATTCAAGTAGCAATCCAAATGCAACATACATGCCAGCTATATACAATAATCCCAAAAACAGTTTACAAATAAACTATACAGAAAGTGACGCTACAATATCTGATGCTTCATATATCAGATTAAAAAACGTAGCTCTATCATATGTAATGAAAATACCAAAAATTAAAGTAGAATCGCTAAGACTTTCATTACAAGGACAAAACCTATGGACTATTACTTCCTACAAAGGTATGGATCCGGAATTTGTATCATTTGGTTACCTACCACCACTTAGAACAATTTCATTTAGTGCTCAATTAACCTTTTAATAAAAAACAACATGAAAACATATATTTTAACATACAAAACACTAATATCACTTTACCTGTTTTTATTAGTAATATCTACAAGTTCATGTACCAAACTTGTAGATATTGATTCCTCTACTACTCAAATTGACAAAACTGATGTATACAACGATCTATCTACAACTAAAGCAGCATTAAACAACCTTTATTTGAATCTTTCAAATAACTCATTATTAAATAAAAGTGGTAGTGGAATTTCCTTTAACCTATCGATATATACTGATGCCTTAGATTATTATGGTACAAATATCTCTGGCTCAGAGATGTATTTAAATACATTTTCAGATAATAACTCACAAAGTACATCATGGTGGAATACTTCATATCAACATTTATACGCAATAAATGACTTCATTCAAGGTGTTACAAATACAGATGCTATTTCCATTGAACTAAAACAAAAAATGTTAGGAGAAGCTCTAACCTTAAGAGCATTGTACTATCATTATTTAGCACAACTATATGGTGATATACCCTATACAACTTCCACCAACTATCTGGAAAACAAAAACATCTCAAAAACCACGTATCTCGATGTACTTACCAAAATAGAATTAGACCTTAATCAAGCTATAGAATATTTAGATTATACCTATACAAATAAAGATAAATTCTATATCAATAAAACTGTACCAGAGCTACTACTAATTGAAAATTATATACTTCAAAAAAAATACCAAGAAGCAGAAGAACTAGCAAGTTCAATAATAGATAGACAACAATACAAAATTGAAGATGATTTACTTAACACTTTTAAAAAAGAGGCTACAAGTACTATTTGGCAGTTTAGCCCATTGTTTTTAACTGCAAATAGCGCAACACCTGAAGCTACATTATACATCTTTTCAAATTTTACCACTTCAAGTTCCGTTTTATCTAAAAAAGTACTTAGCCTATTTGATGACAATGACAAAAGAAAACAACATTGGTTAAATAAGATCATAATTAATGATCAAACGTTTTATCAAGTTTATAAATACAAAAACAAAACAAACAATCTTGATGAGTTTTCAATTCTATATAGAATAGAGCAAATATATATAGACTTAGCTTTTGCATTAACAATGCAAGAAAAACAAGAACAGGCTTTAACTGTCTTAAATCAATTAAGACAAAAAAGAGGACTTTCAGACCTTTCCTTAACTCTAAGTAAGCAAGAAACAATAAATGCAATTCTTGAAGAAGACTTAAAGGAGTTTTATACTGAGAATGGTAGACGATTCTTTAGTTTAAAAAGAGCTGGAAAACTAAATGAATTAACTCAGAGTAAACCAAATTTTAGGCCTTACCATGATTTATTTCCAATACCATCAAGTCAAATACAAATAAATAAAAACCTTTTACCTAACAATCCTGGATACTAACATGAATTATACTGCAATGATAAAACCAATAATATTGTGTGCTATAAGCATAACATTGATGTCTTGTCAACATTCAATAGAAAAAGACAATATCAATGAACCTATAAAACAGACTAATAATGATGGGTCCATTACTATTCAAGGAAAAGTTACAGTTAAAGATCGTGACTATCCACCTATTGGTTTAACAACAATGAATATTAAAAATAAATGGTCGTTTGTTAAAGAACTTAAAAGTCAAACAGCATATGGAGAAAATGAAAGAGTTTTTGTAAATAAAGATGGTTACTACAGAATCACAATAGACAAGAATGATACCTTAGTTTTATTGCCACCAGATATTCTTTACAAAAAACCTAATTTCTTTACAGGCTTTACTCATAATCAAACACTCAATATTGAACTAGAAGAAACGCCTGAGAGATACATATCACAAAGAAAGCAATATCAAAACAACGGCTTTGAAATATTTGAAAAACATATCTCTAAAATAAATCCTGATAAAATAGTAAGAGTAGCCGGTAGAATAACTAGCTCTAATACACATGAACCCTTAGTGAATAAAGATATTAGTCTTTTATATCAGAACAATACTAATAATACTTCTATTCATCACTTAACAGATAGCTTAGGAC
>NZ_WSPP01000018.1:0-2311 GCF_009767705.1 Myroides sp. LoEW2-1
CATGAGAGTACATAATTTCTTGTTTGCTCATCTCTTTATTATTTGAGACAAACTTACTATCTTACATCATCTTATGAAATATGTGGTTGCTCGGGTGCATACGTTGTATTATAATTTCGTAAGTATAAAATTGTTAGATAATGGCAAGATATAAAGCGACAGTTATTCGAAATTACAATAATGAACAGGTTTATATAGAAAAGGGTATGAGTGTCGAGTTTGTTTCTTTTACTCATCCTTGGATTGATAATGGAAAGGTTGTACAGGAAGCTTTCATGCGCGTCTATGGCGTTGACTTTACTAAAGGAGGGGGATGTTCGCCTGCGTTTATTGAGGTCGTGGAAATATAATTTGGAGACAAGGGTTTATAGTTGACGGTTTACGGTTTTACAAAAAAATAAAAAGTTGGCTGGTGTTTTTTGACAGTCACTGCTGATATGTTTGCACTGTCACTGTAATACAATGAAAGAATGAGAGATTTATTGAGAATATATAATGTACTGGAACTCTTTAAGAGAAAGAAGTATTGTACAAAAGAGGAGATTCTTGAGGCTGTAGGTAAATCCGAAGATAAAACGATAAGTTATGAAACGTGGAATCGCTTGCGCAAGCGAATGGATTTAGATTATGGTTTTGAAGTGATATACGACAAGGCACAAGATATGTCTTATTTGTTGGAGCATCACAAGGTGGATTACGGACAGCTGATGGGGATGATTCACCACTTTAAAACAGCTGATCTACTCCAACGCTATGTCAAAGGAGATAAGCGAATGATTGATCACTTGGATTTTGAAGAGGGTTTAAAAGTGGGGCAGGAAAGTCACTTAAACGACTTACAAGAGGCGATGTTAAAGTGTGAATCTGTTGTGATTACCCATCAAGGATATACCAAGGCTACTGCGTCTGAGATAACGGTTAATCCACTGTACTTTAAGCAGTATCAGAATAGGTGGTATCTCATCGCTGAGTCGGTGAAGGATAAAGAGTTTAGAAGCTTTGGTATGGATAGAATCCACGATGTGTTGTCTATAGGGAAGAAGTTCAAAAGCCGTTTAGAGGAGGCGAAAAAGGCATATAGTCAGATTGTTGGAGTGACTTTAGGAGATAAATCAACGAAGTTACAAGATGTAGTCATCCTCTTTGAACCTGATCAAAAGCCTTACCTCGAGAGTTTAAAACTTCACCATAGCCAAACGGTTTTAGAGGATACAGAACATAGATATAAAATAAAAATAACTGTCAAACCTAACTATGAACTCCAGCAGCAAATCCAAAAGTTTGGAAGCTTAGCTGAGGTGTTAGAAGGGGAGTGGGAGTGTTATTAATAGAGAAATAGATAGAGAAATAGATAGAGAAATAGATAGAGAAATAGATAGAGAAATAGATAGAGAAATAGATAGAGAAATAGATAGAGAAATATGAGTAACTATAATGAATTAGAAGAGTATTCAGATGATGATAATCAATTTATTGATTTTGATGAATTACAAAATGAGTTAGAAACTAAATTGGAAGAACAACTTATTGGTTTAGATGAATTAAATGAAGATTTTAAAAATATAGGTAACCCTGATGTATTAGGAGAGACTATTGGATCTGTAATTTGGGAGCAATTTATTCTTCAAGTAGGTGTAATAGCAGGAGAAGATTTTATTAAAGAAAATAGAAACTTAAAGTTAGATCTTAGAAATTCTGCTCATATACAAACTACTGAAAATTTTGAGAAGGGAAAAATAGCTAAGCATAATTCAGAAATTGATTATGAAGAAAGATATACACAGTATCAAAATAATTTTCGCAAAGATGATAATGGAAATATACATACTCATTATAATAGAATGGGAAAAGAAGAGAAAACTGTAGATTCTGGGGCTAGAAAGAATTTTGACAAAGGAAGACCTACAGGTTCAATATTGAATAATACGGATATGGATCATGTTGTTTCAGCAGGTGAAATTATAAGAGATGCACAAGCTAATGCTCATTTAACAGTAGAAGAACAAGTTACTTTTGCTAATGGTACTCATAATTTAAATGAAATGGATGCAAGTCAAAATCGTTCAAAAAGCGATTTAGGGATGACTGATTGGCTTGATAATCCTAATAAGAATGGACAAAAACCAAATGAAATTTTTGAAATATCAGATAAACTTGACAAAGATTATAGAGAAAAGGACAAAATAGCAAGAAAAGAATATGAAAAACAAAAGTTACAAGGTGAAGAAAGGTCTAAACTAACAGGAAAGAAATCTCAAAAAGCTGAAGCATTTCGTATCGGAGGTAAAGCTCTTCAGGCAGTTTTAATGAC
>NZ_WSPP01000001.1:0-20284 GCF_009767705.1 Myroides sp. LoEW2-1
GATGACGCTTCTACTATTATCTATAGTAAAGACGGTAATGATATTACAGATATTATCTTAAAGGAATTGAATGCGAAGTACAAGGGAGATTCTGCTGTTGCTAAAACAGACATCGCTCCAACTGAAGCTACACCAGAAAAAAAATAATAGAATCATTTTTCTATATATTGTATAAAGAGAGACTTACATAGTCTCTCTTTTTTTATTGTTCGTTTATCGATTTATGTTTTCTAATTATTGTAAATTGAACCAAAATTAAAAAAATGAATACTTTTTCTGAAGAAGCTAACTACGTTTTACAGTTTATAAACGAAACTAATCGCAGTATTTTTTTAACAGGAAAGGCTGGTACTGGTAAAACTACGCTGTTACGTGAAATTATCTCTACAACGCATAAGAATACAGTTGTAGTTGCTCCAACTGGAATAGCTGCTCTGAATGCTGGTGGAGTGACTATTCACTCTTTATTTCACTTACCTTTTGCTACTTTAGTACCAGATACAAAGAATCCTCCAATTTTTACAGATCATATTAAGATTGAGAATAGAGTTTCTTTAAGAAGGCATATGCTTATGAATAATGCAAGACGCTCTATTTTTAAGAATATGGAATTGCTTGTTATTGACGAAGTTAGTATGCTGAGAGCGGACGTTTTGGATGCAATGGACTTTGTTCTACAGTCGGTGCGTAAGAATAGTATGCCTTTTGGTGGAGTTCAGTTACTATTTATAGGCGACTTATTACAATTGCCTCCTGTAGTCAAGAATGAAGAATGGGATATTTTGAAGCGCTATTATGATGGAGTGTACTTTTTTCATGCTGAAGTTATCCGAAACAATCCTCCTTTATACATCGAATTAGAGAAGATATACAGGCAGTCAGATGACCGTTTTATTACCATTCTCAATAATTTGAGAAACAATAGAGTTACGCGTGAGCAGGTCGAGATACTCAATGCTTATTTAGACCCAACTTTTGATGTAATGAAGAATCCTGGTTATATCACGCTGACCACTCACAATGCTACAGCCGATAAGATTAACACTGAAGCTTTGAAAGAAATTGATAATAAGGAGTTCAAGTATGAAGCTGAAATTGTAGGTGATTTTCCAGAGAAGATATTTCCGATTGAATTTAATCTCGGGCTAAAGAAAGGTGCGCAAGTTATCTTCATTAAGAATGATATTTCTCCTGAGAAGAAGTTCTTTAATGGGAAAATGGGCGTTATTGAACGCTTATCTTCTAATGAAGTGTTTGTTCGCTTTCCAGAGGAGAATGTTACAATTGAAGTAGAACGCTATGAATGGCAGAATATCAAGTATACAGTAGATCAGAATACTAAGGAGATTAAAGAGGATGTATTAGGTACATTTACTCATTATCCTTTAAAACTTGCATGGGCAATAACAGTACACAAAAGCCAAGGTTTAACTTTTGATAAAGCCGTGTTAGATGTATCTCGTGTTTTCTTGCCAGGACAAGCTTATGTTGCATTATCTCGTCTGCGATCGTTAGAGGGGCTTGTCTTATCCAGTCCGTTGCGTATGAATGGATTAGAAAATGATACAGATGTGATGTCATATTCTCAGAATAAATCTTCTTTGAACGAGTTAGCATTTCAATTAGCTGAAGAGACACAAGTATTTTTGGGCAAATTTTTAATAAAAACATATTCTTGGTTTGATCTTAATACTTCTTGGCATACTCATTTGTACGGTTATTTGGCCGAAACAGATAGGAGTAAGAAGTCTTCTTATAAGCAATGGGCTGAGAAGATTACTAAAGAATTAGATAGTATACTTATTAATTCAGAGAAGTTCGTGAAGCAGTTGAAAGCATTGTTTCAAGAAAAACCTTTTCGATTTGATTTTACTAAAGAAAGAGTTTTTAAGGCTTATGATTATTTCTTTCCAAAGATGGATCACATTGTTTTTGAACTGCTATTTACGATAGCTCAAGTGAAACGTCAACGCAAGATGAAAGCTTTTTACGAAGAGCTTGTTGTTTTAGAGGATGAGCTATTAACAGTGGTTTTAAATATGAAGAAAGCCAACAAAATGTTAGAAGTACTTCACGAAGGGAAGAAATTATGCAAGGAGAATTTGCGTACTTTAGATAGTAGTGAATATAAAATCAACCATTTAGTTGCTATTGCTGAACTCATTAGAAATACAACTTTAGCAGTTGATGACGAGTATGATTTAGCCGATTTTAGTTCAGATAAAAAAGCAAAAGACAAGAAGGAAAAGAAAAAGCCAACTTATATGATTACGCTTGACCTGTGGAAAGAAGGTAATCGCATCGATGAGATTGCAGAACTTAGAAAACTTACTAAAACTACAATATATTCTCATTTAGGTAAGCTTGTAGAGGATAATTCCTTATCAATAGAAGATATATTACCTTCTGAAAGAATAATTGAATTACAGGCTTTATTTGAAGAATTTCATGGGAAGTCTATCTCAGAAATAAAAGCTGAGATAGAAGATAAATACTCTTGGGAAGAATTGAAGTTGTACCAACGATCTCGTCCTTCTGCTGCAGAAGGTTAGTATTTATTATTTTCTGTGTATTAATCTCGTTAGTTTGATTGATAAATCTGTAAATATCATTTTCGCATTTCCATTGCGTTCAATGTGATAAATAGCATCAGATAACTCATTAAATATATCTTGAATATTTGCTCCATTTACAAATGGGGCAAAATTCTCTAACTTAAATTTATCAACTGTCGTTTGGTAGTAAACTAAGTTAGGTGTTTGATAGTTTAACAATAATGCTTGTCTAAATAATTCAATGCAGTATTCTATAAATTGCTTTTGTTGTTCGCGACCTAATGAAGCTAACTCCTCACTCCATTCTATCAATTCTTGAATAACTCCAGCATTTCCCTTTGCTCTAAAGGCTGCTCTTACCCATTGTACAAACCATTTTTCAAATGGAAGTGCAACATCTATATTCTCAAACAAGTGAAATGCTTTATTAAGGTTCCCCTGAGCTTGTTTAGCTATTATCGCAGCTTGGTTTGTTGGGCAATTGTATTTAACTACTAATGCATTCTCTATTTCCTTGTCATTTAAAGGGTTAAATCTCAATATTTGGCAGCGAGATAAAATAGTCTGTAAAATGCTCTTTTCATTCTCAGTAATCAATAAAAATAGCGTTTTAGCAGGTGGTTCTTCTAATAGTTTTAATAATTTATTAGATGCCTCTGTGTTCATTTTATCAGCCATCCATATAATCATGATTTTGTATCCTCCTTCATAAGACTTTAGGGCCAACTTTTTGATTACTTCGGAAGCTTCGTCTACACCGATTTGCCCTTGTTTGTTTTGAATCTCTATCGCATTATACCAATCGAACAAGTTGGAATAGGGATTCTTCTTTAAAAAAGCTTTCCATTGATCAGCAAATAGATCACTCGTTGCGTGTTTCTTTACTTGATCTGTAGTTGCAACCGGATAAACGAAATGTAAGTCTGGGTGAGAGAGATTTGAAAATTTTAGATTGCAAGATTCGTTTCCTCCTGTATTCTCATTCCCTATGTTTTTACACAATAGGTATTGTGCATATGCGATTGCCATAGGCAAAGTTCCCGAACCTTCAGGACCCACAAATAGTTGAGCATGAGGGATTCGACCTGATTGAGCACTTTGTATTAAGTGATTCTTAATATTATTTTGACCGATTATTTCTGAAAATTGCATAGCACAAAGATAAATAAAATGCTAAGTAAATTAGTTTTATTTATAATTCAAAGACTATTGGATTTTAAGTGATTAATTGCAGTCTTTTGTAAGATGTATTAAAACAAGTTATTTTAATTATTCTGTTTTTTAAATTTAAAAATGTGCTGTATGTGTTTTTATTTAAGAATTACTCTATTATATTTATACTATAATCTCTTTCTGTAATAAATATCAGTCTTTTAGTTTACAAAATGGGTTATATTTGTGAATCAATAAAAAATAACTGGTTCAAATTTTTATATATGAAAACAATTAATGATTTCAATTTTAAAGGTAAAAAGGTTTTAATCCGCGTTGATTTTAATGTGCCTTTAGATGCAGACTTTAACGTTACTGATAGCAACCGTATTGAAGCTGCTAAGCCAACTATAGAAAAAGTTACTAAAGATGGAGGTATCGCAATTCTTGTTTCACACTTAGGGCGACCAAATGGAGAGAAAAATGCGAAGTATTCTTTGAAACATATTGTTTCTAAAACGGAAGAAATTTTGGGAAGCAAAATTACTTTTGTTGAGGATTGTGTTGGGGAACCAGTGAAAAAAGCAGTTGCTAATGCTAAAGCAGGTGATGTGATTTTATTGGAGAATTTGCGTTTTTACAATGAAGAAGAAAAAGGTGATGAGGGATTTGCAAAAGAATTAGGTTCAGTAGCTGATTTTTATATTAACGATGCTTTCGGTACTGCACATAGAGCACATGCTTCTACAACTATCGTTGCTAAGTTTTTCCCTGACAATAAATGCTTTGGTTTCTTATTAGCTAAAGAAATCGAAAGTTTAGATAAAGTACTTCACAGTAAAGATAAGCCTGTAACTGCTGTTTTAGGTGGTTCAAAAGTGTCTTCTAAAATTACTATTATTGAGAATATTTTAGATAAAATTGACCACATGATTATCGGTGGAGGTATGGCTTTTACTTTTATCAAAGCTATGGGTGGAAAGATTGGTAATTCTATTTGCGAGGATGATAAGTTAGATTTAGCACTTGATATCTTAGCTAAGGCAAAAGAGAAAAACGTTACTGTTCATTTGCCAATTGACGTAGTTGCTGCTGACGCTTTTGCAGCTGATGCGAATACTAAAATTGTCAATGTAAAAGAAATTCCTGATGGATGGCAAGGATTAGATGCTGGTCCAAAGACTTTAGAAGGACTAAAATCTGTTGTATTAGAGTCTAAAATCATACTTTGGAACGGGCCTTTAGGGGTATTTGAAATGGATAAATTTGCAAATGGAACTATTGAATTAGGAAACTTCATTGCTGAAGCTACTAAGAAGGGGACTTTCTCTTTAGTTGGAGGGGGAGATTCTGTTGCTGCAGTTAAACAATTTGGTTTAGCTGAGAAGATGAGTTACGTTTCTACTGGTGGAGGCGCTATGTTAGAAATGTTAGAAGGTAAAGTATTACCTGGAGTAAAGGCTATTCAAGATTAAGTTAAATACATTCACAGAAGAAAACTTTTAGTAAGGGTTTTCTTCTGTGATTTTTATAAGAGAAAAGTATGAAATACAGTGGGTTTGTTGTTCTTACTTGCGGCTTGTTTTCTATAGCAAGCTTAGCACAGTCGAAAGAAAGACATATTTTGGTCGAAGAAAATAATGTTGAGAATATTACTAATCAAAAGATTAATGTTGCACAAAGTAAAATTGAAGATCCAAGTGTATATTTAGATTCTATTAAAGCAACTTTTGTCAATCATAAAATCACCAATAAGATAGAGAAACAGTGGTTGAATAAGTTGAATAGTTCTGATATTTACGAAGAGATTCAAGAAGATATAGAAAGTATCGATTTAGCTCAAATAGACGATGAATATGACGGGTTAACTACTGATCTTTTAAAAGAACGTTTGCAATTACTTAATGAGAAAACACCTTTTAATGTGGAGTATAATGAAACATTAGAAAAGGTGATAAAGTCTTTTTTAAAGAAAAGAAAACGCTCTTTTGAACGATTAATGGGGGCTTCTGAATACTATTTTCCTCTGTTTGAAGAGAAGTTGGCTAAGTACAACGTTCCTTTAGAAGTGAAGTATTTGTCTATAGTGGAATCTGCTTTGAATCCCAATGCGCGATCTCGTGTGGGAGCTACTGGACTGTGGCAGTTTATGTATGCGACTGGTAAACAGTATAAGTTAGAAGTGAACTCTTTTGTAGATGAACGCATTGATCCTGTTAAATCTTCAGATGCAGCGGCAAAGTTTATGTCTGATTTGTATAGAATGTTTGGAGATTGGGACTTAGTTTTAGCTTCTTACAATGCTGGACCTGGTAACGTTACTAAGGCTATGCGTCGATCTGGGGAGTTTAAAAATTACTGGAATATTAGACATAATCTTCCACGTGAAACACAAAACTATTTACCAGCATTTTATGCTACAATGTATATGTTCGAATATGCAAAAGAACACGGTATTAATGCAGATAAAACTCCTATCCAGTTAGTTGAAACAGATACTATTGCTGTGAAAAGAGCAATTTCTTTTGATCAGATTTCTAAACTTTTAGATATTACAAACGAAGAAATAGAGTTTTTAAACCCTACTTATAAACTGAAGTTTATTCCTTATGTGAGTGACAAAGTGAATGTTGTCCGTTTGCCAATTGATAGAATAGGAATTTTTGCTTCTAATGAGGATAAGATTTATGCTTATGTGGATTTTGAAGAATCTAAAAAGGAAAAGCCTATCTACAATATGAACGAAATGCTTGCTGAACGCAGTGACTATAGATCAAAGTACCATACAATCCGCAAAGGAGAGAGTGTTGGTATTATCGCTCAGAAGTATGGACTGACTGTTGCACAGTTGAAGAAAATGAACAACATGAAGAGCAATACAATTTACCCTGGTAAAAAGCTAATTGTTGGAAAAACGGTAGTGGCTCAAGCTTCTGCCTCAAAAGGTTTTTATACGGTTCAGAAGGGAGATTCTCTATATTCTATTAGCCGTAAGATACCGGGAGTTACCATTGCGAGATTATGTGAGTTAAATAACATGCAGAATGATTCGCCTATTCACCCTGGAATGAAATTGAAAATAAAGTAATTTCATGCATAGAATACTGTCTGTTTTATTTCTTTTTTTGCTCTTGAGCTGTAAAGATGCTCTAAGAAGGGATTCTTTACCTCATTCATTTGGTGAGCACAATAGTATTTTAGTCGTTATTGATGATAAGCTATGGTACGGAAATATTGGAGATAGTATTCGTTCTTATTTAGCCTCTTTTGTAAAGGATGTAGAGCCTGCAGAATCGGAGTATAGCCTTTTGCAAATTTCTCCGAGGTTGTTTGATCAAGACTATAAGAAGTATAGGAATATTGTTGTCTTTTCTGATAACCACAATGATATAAATTTTTCCTATGAAGGGAATAAGTTTGCATCACCTCAAAACTATTTTGTCGTCACAGCAATGAATCGAGATGAATTAGTAAATACTTTTATTCTTGAGAATGATTCAATTAAGAATTTGATTAAGAAAACGGAGATTCAAGTGTATATAGATAATATTCGCTCTGAAAGATTACATCCTAAGGAGCTTTTATCACATCCTTTTGACATTGAGTTAGACTTACCTGTTACTTTCAAACAAGCTAAGAAAGGGGAGGACTTTATTTGGTTTAAGAAGGATATCGCATCGGGTAGTAGTAATATTCTTGTTTATGCAGTGCCTATCCACAATATTGAAAATGTGAACAATACTGTGATTGACAATATTATAGCTACTAAAGATTCAGTAACAAGAAAGTATATTCAGTCCTCTGAAGTTGGATCTATGATGAAAACCTACATCAAAGAGATATCTTCTCATAAGTCTATTGTCTTAGGAGGTAAAGAAGGTATTGTAATCGAAGGAACCTGGGATATGTTGAATAGTTTTATGACAGGGCCTTATATGACTTATGTTTTTAAGGATGAGGAAATTGACCGTTATGTTTTTATCGAAGGGATGGTTTATAATCCTTCCATGAGCAAGCGAAAGATGTTAGCTGAATTAGAGGGAATTATTAATACAATATATTTTAAATAAAGAGAGAGGTAATCCTTATTACCTCTCTCTTGTTTTTTAATGTGTATTTAAGCTATTATCTTACGTTTTATATGTATTGTGTTTTAACCTTATAATTAAGGTCTTAAATGCTTTTAAAAAGCGTTTATACATTTAAGTATATAGATTGAATTTTCTCTTTATCCACTTTTAATTGTTTAGTCAAGTAATGATCTATTGAAGAATATTCTTTATCAATGATATGGAATATTTCATTTAAATAAGCTTCTTTCACAGTCATCATATCGTTGAATGCTTGTTTCTGATTCTCGTGTTCCAATTGATAGACTGCAGACAATTGATTGATCATTGTTTGTACAGAATGATTTGTTTTTAAGTAATCTTCATAGATAAGTTCTCTCTCTATATCTAAGGCTGAAAGAAATAGTACTGCTGCAAAACCAGTTCTATCCTTTCCTGCTGTACAATTGAATAGAGTAGGAGTTCCTTGGTTGTTTATTAATTGCTCGAAGAATAGACGGTATTCTTTTTGATTCTCCAATACGAGTTGTCTATAGATACTCAAGAGGTATTCGTTTGCACCTTCTACATCTCCGCTTACAACAATTTTCTCAATACTACTTGGTGTTATTTTTCCTGGCGTGATAGGTAGGTGTATTGCATTAGTAGTGCAGTTTGGCAATTTATGGGGTTGTAAGCTTACTTCTTGTTTACTTCTGAAGTCAATAACGGAAGTTAAATTTAATTCACCTAATAACTTTATATCTTGATAGGTTAGGTCGTTAAGTTGCCCAGATCTAAAAATAATACCTTCTTTGATAGGTACGCCTTCTTTATTAGGAATTCCCCCTAAGTCTCTAAAATTTGTTTGGCCTTCTAAGGTTAACTTTGAAGAAGACAGTTGCACCGGGTTTTGTGAAGTGTGAAGTAAATTAGAAGATTTAAGCATTCTTTATTTCATTTTATTTGATCGTGTACTCCCCTAAAATACAAATAAAAATACGAATGTTAAAATCCTCAGTTAACTTTTGACTATTGCTTTTGTTGCAATTGATCTTTGAATTTCTCAAACATCTTAATCATTTTTTCATTCACTTCAGCAAAACTTAATCTGTCTTTGGTTTGATAAAACAACATTATAGCATAAGGCTGATCTATTATTTCTAAGAGTAAATGTTTGTTCAAGCGGTAAGATTCGCGAAGTAGTCTTTTGAAATAATTTCGATCAACCGCTTTTTTAAAGTGTTTCTTTGATACTGAAACTCCAATAGAAAGTGGAATGTTATCTTCTTGTTTATTCTCCAATGGTATATAGACCATACGCAAAGGGTATTTGCTGACAGACTTTCCTGTAGTAAATAATTCACTTATAGTAGTATGACTCTTTAATTTTTCCTCTTTTGGATAGGTAAACATGTTTCATTGGATTAGAATGCAAAGGTAGAAAAAGCTTAGGTATATTTAATAAAAAAAGCCACTTGCGTGGCCTTTTTTACTTTTGATATAAATTATTTTCTTGATTGACATCAGCCATAAATTGGCTTGGATCGATCATGATTGATTTAATACTTCCTTTTGCTTTTGGAATTATAAATTTGTACTCTGGTTGAGCCCATCCCCAGCCATCTAATACTGTTCTTTCGTATTGTACATATTGATTTGGTTTAGTCCAATGCATAGAAGTGTATGGTATGTAGAAAGTTTCCATGGTGTCATCTTCGTATACAACTAAGATATCTAACGGCATTCCACTTCTTCCAATTCTTTCTAAGGTAACTAATGTTTGATTCTTTTGAACTTCTTCTACAAATTGAACTGCATAGTCAATCGTATTGTTTGTTAAAGTCCAATCAATCATATACCAATCTAATACAGCACCAGAAACTCTCTCTGCTGTGCGTTTAAAGTCATTTGGTGTCGGATGACTAAACTTGTAATCGCTATAGAACTTCTTAAGGGATGCCATCATATTATCCCATCCTATGATGTAAGATAACTGTGTTAAGAATATAGCTCCTCTGCTATAGGCAGATGTTGAGTACGCTCTATTTGTTAAGTAGTGATCAGAATGTGTAGAAAGTGGTTCGTGCATATTCTTTTCAACTAATTTATAATAGCTTTTGTAGTTTGACGCAAATGGATTAGAACCTTGTTCTGGTAGTATCTTTACCATAGCCAAATCTGAAATAAAGGTCGTAAATCCTTCATCTATCCATTCGTGTTTAGTCTCATTTGTCGCTAAGGCGTGTTGAAACCAACTATGTGCTAATTCGTGAGCTGTAACTCCTACTAAGCTTTCAAAGTTTCTTTCTCCTGTGATTAGTGTACACATTGAATACTCCATTCCTCCATCACCTCCTTGTATGACAGAGTATTGTTCGTAAGGATATTCTCCTACATTCTCATTGAAAAACTCCATTAATTGAGCTGTTATTGGTTGTAGTTTTTTCCAATTCTCAATAATAGCAGGATTGTTCTTGTACAAGAAATGAAGTTTTACGCCATTTGGCCCTTGATAGGTGTCGTGAATATAATTGTTATCTGCTGCCCATGTAAAATCTAAAACATTTTCAGCTTTAAAATGCCAAGTTAATGTTTTGTCTTTTTTAGATGTAGCTACCTCTGTACCTGCATCTTGATAACCATGTCCAACCTCATTGTTATTCACCAATATTCCAGTACCTCCGACAGTATATTCTTTGTCGATTGTAATTTTAACATCAAAATTTCCCCATACACTGTGAAACTCTCTTCCTAAATACTGTTCTGTGTGCCAACCTTCAAAGTCAAATTCAGCCATTTTTGGAAACCATTGTGCCATGGAAAGTGCTACTCCTTCTTTTGATTGACGACCTGATCTTCTCACCATTTTAGGTGCTTGTCCTTCAAATGTCATAGTCAATTCTGTAGAGGTATTAGGAGCAAGAGGTTCTTTTAACTCTACCTCTAAAATAGTACCTACTGTTTTTGTAACCAATATTTGTCCATTCTGTTTTAAGTCACTCACTTTGACAAAACCTATTTCATCGGGTTTTAGTTTTGTGATTTTGCTTTCAGTAACTTTTCTTCCTCTGATATTTTTTGTATCTACCATTCTTGAATCAGGATCAGGAATGCTATTCAATAATGCATCCATGTCACTGCCTGGTTGAAAAGCATTGTAATACAGGTGGTAATACACGTTTTTCAAAGTATCATTTGAGTTGTTGGTATAGACAAGCTTTTGCGTTCCTTTATAAGTGAACTTCTTCACATCAACTTTCACATCCATTTCGTAGTCAACGTGTTGCTGCCAATATCCTGGGTTCGGATTATTATGCGCATCTACACTGATAAGGCCTGTTAGTGTTAAAGTAAGGGTTAGTATTAGTTTTTTCATAATTGATTATTCAAATTAAAACTCCACAATCATTTGGGTTTATAATTGTGGAGTCTGTAAAAGTGTTAGTAAGTATTAATTTGGTTTATTTTTTTGCTTTTGAAAGTTTCTCAGCCAATAGTAATGCATTGTATGCATTCACAAATTTTCCTGAAGTCGAAATTGAATCAAACTTGCGAACTTCTCTTTTCTCTCCAACAACTACATCAATATTCACAGGAACTCCAGAGTCCATGATGATTTTCTTTACTTCTGCTGCTGTAAATTCTGGATAGTAAGCTCTTACTAAAGCTGCTACACCTGCTACATTAGGAGAAGCCATTGAAGTACCTTGTAAGTATTGGTAAGTGTTGTGTGGTACTGTTGCATATATTTTCACACCAGGAGCAAATACGTCTACATCATAGTGACCGTAGTTAGAAAAACGAGCTACCATATGGTCTCCAAATTCTGGATTAAGAGCTCCTACAACTAAGAAGTTGTTTGAAATCTCTGGTCCCATTGCAACGTTGTCATTTGGGTATCTTTCTACACCACCTTCTATGTTAAGGTCCATAGCATCGTTACCTGCTGCTACAACGATTAATACGTCTTTTTTCTCTGCATATACGATTGCATCGCGTACCCATTGACTATTTTCTTCGTAGTATTTACCGAAACTACCATTGATTACCTTCGCTCCGTTATCTGCTGCATAGCGGATAGCTAACGCGATATCTTTATCGTATTCGTCTCCATCTGGTACGGCTCTAATTGCCATTATTTCAGCTACGTCTGATGCAACACCATCTCCTCCTAAATCATTGTGTCTTGATTGTGCAATAATACCTGAAACGTGCGTACCGTGTTTAGCTTCATCTCGATCTGGTCCTAATACGTTGTTGTTTCCGTAATATTTGTCTTCAATATTAGTTGGATCATCACCTACTAATTTGCGTGAAGTAGACTCCAGGTTTAGGTGATTGTCTAATTTGCTTTGCATTGCATTTTTATATGCTGCAATCCACGATACATCTCTACCACCTTTTAATAATCCAATGATCACATTTTTTGAATGTGTAATTTCAGCTGCTGTTAGATCATCTTCATCATCTTTTACTGGAATAGCTTCTAAATCAGCTAAAGTGTAATCCTCTTTTCCTAAGAATTTAGCAAGGCGTTCGCTTGCTCTTTCATACATTTCAGCCTTAACTTTTCCTTCGTATGCATCATTCTTTTCTTTTTCGTATTGAGCTACCGCTCTCTTATATTGAGCCGATCCATCATCTCCACGGCGAATAACACGCACCATTTCCACAGTTTCATGAACTGATTCTCCTAAGAAATTCCAGCCGTGAATATCATCAACATAACCATTGTTATCGTCATCAATATTGTTGCCTGCTATTTCTTTTGGGTTTGTCCAAATGTGATTTTTTAAATCATCGTGGTCTATTTCAATACCTGAGTCTATTACTCCTACCACTACTTTTTTAGGTAATGGCTTACCTTTTAGTAGTAATTCATAAGCTTTGTCTACTGACATTCCTGGTACTGTATCAGTAAGAATATCTAAGTGACTCCATCTCTTAAGTTGTTCTTCTGGCAATTGTGTAGTTCTCTTTTGTAAGTGATCTACATTCGTAATAGGTGCGTAATTCTGAGTGTTAGTTACTACACTCTTTGTTCCTCCGCAACTTGCTAAAGCTACTGCTAAAGCAGCAGAAAGATAAATAGGCTTAATCAATCGCATTATTGTTATATTTATTGTTTCTTCTGTAAAATTGTTTAAAAATATCAAATACTGGTAATTAGCAGGCTTACTTAACATTAAATTAATATATCAGCTGCTCGGTGTATTTCTTTTAAACGCACTCCTTTTTCAGTATTTTGAACTGTAATTACTTCATTGTGTGCGTCATGACCTAAAAACAAATACCAATTGTTATCAGCTGCCATTTTGAGAAACTTCTCCTTCTCTGCTAATGTCAACAAAGGTCTTGTATCATAACCCATGACATAGGGTAGGGGAATATGTCCTACTGTGGGTAACAAATCTGCAGGATAAGCAATCGTTTTGTCTTTGTACTTGAGGATGGGTATCATTTGTTTTTCAGTATGTCCATCTGCAAAGAATATATCAAAGCCTAAATCAGATTGTTTGAGCAAGTCAGTATCTGGTCTGTCTATAAAGTGTAATGCTCCACTCTCTTGGATAGGAATGATGTTCTCAGTTAGAAACGAAGCTTTTTCCCTTACATTTGGATTTGTAGCCCATTGCCAATGGTTTTCGTTTGTCCAATACTTTGCATTTTTAAAAGCATTTGTATATCCCGTCCTATCTGTGTTCCAATTTACCGCTCCTCCAACGTGATCAAAGTGCAAATGAGTCAAAAATACATCGGTGATATCATCTGGGTGAAATCCGTGTTTCTTGAGTGATTTTTCGATCGAATGGTCCCCCCACAAATAATAATAACCAAAGAATTTTTCAGACTGTTTATTTCCCATTCCTGTATCTACGAGAATCAGTCTGTTTCCATCTTCTATGAGTAGCAAACGGGCGCCAATATCGATAAGGTTATTGCTATCTGCTGGATTTGTTTTATTCCAAATTACCTTTGGTACTACGCCAAACATAGCCCCTCCGTCCAGTTTGAAGTTGCCACTTTCTATACTATATAGATTCATAATTTGATCGTTTTTGAGTTGTTGTGTGCAAATTAAACAAATAATGTAAAAGGGACAATTCTATGAGTAGTTTTGTGATGTTTAGTTTTCTGTATGTCAAATGTAATGTTGTTGAGCATCGTTGTTACGAAGATAAGATGCGTGAATGAAATTTGTTAGTTTCTTTGCGTGCTTTATTGAAAGGTTGTGATATTTTGAACAGTCTATAGTGGGTGCATTTCTTTATTCTGCAGGGATACATAAGGTGGGATACGCGAATTTGTAAGCGTGGATTTTTACCTTTGGCGTTGAATGTACTTAATAAGAGATTTATAGTTGAACCCTTCTTTTGTTTCACTGCTCTTGTCCTTTGGTAAGAGTAGGGGGGATATACTATTTGGTGCTTGGTTTTTACCGTTGCTGTTTTGTTAGTCTGGCAATTGTTGATCGCTTATCTACGCCTGTTTTTTTTTATTTTTTTTATCGCTATTTCACAGGTGTTTTTTAAAGTATTTTCGTTGTGTTCACTGATGAATTTTATATAAAATGTACTGGTTTAGCGTTCTTTTTTGTTCAGAGAGATTTTAACGTTGTATGCAGTAAGTGTAAGATTGCATTTTGGTGCAATAGGCTGTGTGTTATTATTTTGCATTTTGATAGCTGTTTTGCAGTAAAAAAAAGTAGAGGTTCTACCACAAAGAAATTCTGTTTTTTTGTGTTGTTTGTTTTAAAAAGGATAACTTTGTCTTTTGAATTTCAAATTCCTCTTTTTGTTCAATCAAATCTTATTTTTGTGAATTGTTGGATAGGATAAATGGTAAGAAATTTGCTATAAATGATTTTAAAAATCGAATTTATTAGAAATTTAGTCAAAAATGTATTTAAGTTTCTATATGATTTTAGCTAAACTCGTTCATTATCAATAGCTAATATTGCATTGCGGTAATAGATTTTTGTGATATTAGTATTAAAACTTCTAATCGTTATAAATATGTTAGTTATGATCACAAACCATTTTTTTATAATACCTTTGCGATGACAATTTTTTTAGAACTAATCTATTTAAGTAACGTATGATAAAAGTTTCAGATATAGCAAGAAAACACGTCGCTTTAATGATGGAGGACGAGGGTTTTAATCCTACTACTGACTTTGTTAGAGTAGGAGTGACAAGTGGTGGATGTTCAGGTCTTTCTTATCAACTTAAGTTTGACCATGAAGTTTCAGAAGAGGATAAAGTTTTCGAAGACAATGGTGTGAGAATTGCAGTTGATAAAAAGAGTTTTTTATACCTTGTAGGAACTACTTTAGAGTATTCAGGAGGGTTAAATGGAAAAGGTTTTTATTTCAACAATCCAAATGCAAGTAGAACTTGCGGATGTGGAGAAAGTTTTTCATTATAAGTTTATCATAGGAAAAGCAAACTTTAAGACAGTTTGTTTTTCCTTTTAGATATTAAATAGTTTAACGGAAAAGCATATTATGGTACTGCTTTTAAGGATTAAAATATGAGTAAGTATACAGAAGAAGATTTAAAGAAAGAATTAGAAACCAAAGAGTATGAGTATGGATTCTATACGGATATAGAAGCAGATACTTTGCCTATTGGTTTAAATGAGGATATTGTAAGGGCTATTTCTGCGAAGAAAGGTGAGCCAGAATGGATGACTGAATGGAGGCTTGAAGCTTTTCGTATTTGGGAATCTATGGTTGAACCAGAGTGGGCCAATGTGAGATATGAGAAGCCTGATTTCCAGGCTATATCTTATTATTCAGCGCCAAAGACTAAACCGAAGTTGGATAGTTTAGATGAAGTAGATCCTGAACTGTTAGATACATTCAACAAACTTGGTATTTCTATTGAAGAACAAAAGAGATTAAGTGGTGTTGCAATGGATATTGTTATGGACTCTGTGTCTGTAGCAACTACTTTTAAAGCTACATTAGCTGAGAGAGGTATTATATTTTGTTCTATTTCTGAGGCGATTAAGAACCACCCAGAATTAGTTAAGAAGTATTTAGGTAGCGTTGTACCGCAAACTGATAACTTTTATGCTGCATTGAATTCTGCAGTATTCTCTGATGGATCATTTTGTTATATTCCGAAAGGAGTTAGATGTCCAATGGAACTATCAACTTATTTCCGTATTAACCAAGCAGGTACAGGTCAGTTTGAGCGTACTCTTGTTATTGCTGATGAGGGAAGTTATGTTTCTTATTTAGAAGGTTGTACTGCTCCTTCACGTGATGAAAACCAATTACACGCTGCTGTAGTTGAGCTTATTGCTATGGATGATGCTGAGATTAAATACTCGACAGTACAGAACTGGTTCCCTGGTGATAGTAGTGGTAAAGGTGGAGTGTTTAACTTCGTGACTAAACGTGGTCTATGTGAGAAAAATGCTAAGATATCTTGGACACAAGTAGAAACGGGATCTGCTGTGACTTGGAAGTATCCTTCTTGTATTTTGAAAGGGGATAATTCTATCGGTGAGTTCTATTCAATTGCTGTTACTAATAATTTCCAACAAGCAGATACAGGTACTAAAATGATTCACCTTGGAAAGAATACGCGTTCAACTATTATTTCTAAAGGTATTTCTGCAGGTAAATCACAAAATAGTTATAGAGGTCTTGTACAAGTAGGACCACGTGCTGAGAATGCAAGAAACTTCTCTCAATGTGATTCATTGTTAATGGGTAATGAATGTGGAGCACACACTTTCCCTTATATTGAAGCAAAGCATCCTACTGCTCAGATTGAACACGAAGCAACTACGAGTAAGATTGGTGAAGATCAAATCTTCTATTGTAATCAAAGAGGGATCCCAACTGAAAAGGCTATTGCCTTAATCGTTAATGGATTCTCTAAAGAAGTCTTGAACAAATTGCCAATGGAGTTTGCAGTAGAAGCTCAAAAGTTATTAGAGATTTCGCTTGAAGGAAGTGTGGGTTAATCCATAGAAAGACAGCGAAATTTTAAACAAAACCTCAATTAAATACAATTAAACTTATGTTACAGATAAAGAATTTACACGCAAGTGTTGAAGATAAAGAGATTTTAAAAGGAATTAACTTAGAAGTAAAAGCTGGAGAAATTCACGCTATTATGGGACCAAACGGTGCTGGGAAAAGTACTTTGTCTTCTGTAATCGCTGGTAATGAAGCTTTTGAAGTTACTGAAGGTGATATCATCTTAGAAGGTGAGGAGCTTGGTGAATTAGCTCCTGAAGAAAGAGCACATAAAGGTGTGTTTTTATCATTTCAATATCCAGTAGAGATTCCAGGTGTATCCGTGACTAACTTTATGAAAACGGCTATCAATGAGTCGCGTAAAGCTCAGGGAATGGAAGAAATGCCTGCAAGTGAAATGCTTAAAAAGATTAAAGAGAAAGCAGAGTTGTTAGAAATCGATAGAAAGTTTCTTTCTCGTTCTCTTAACGAAGGATTCTCTGGTGGTGAGAAAAAGCGTAATGAGATCTTCCAAATGGCTATGTTAGAGCCTAAATTGGCAATCTTAGACGAAACTGACTCAGGATTGGATATCGATGCTTTGAGAATCGTTGCTAACGGTGTAAACAAGCTGAAAAGTAAAGACAATGCAATCATCGTTATTACGCACTATCAACGTTTATTAGAATATATTGTTCCTGATTTTGTACACGTTTTACACGATGGTAAAATTGTGAAGACGGGTGGTAAAGAATTAGCTTTAGAATTAGAGGAGAAAGGTTATGATTGGATTAAATCTTCTGTTGAAAAATAAGAAGTAAACCAATTAACTGATTTAATCATTTCTAATAGTAAATACATATGGAACTTAAAGATAAATTAATTACGTCTTTTGTTGCTTTCGAACAAGGGTTAACTGGTGAACACGATGTGTTACACAACATCCGCTTGGAAGGACTTAAGACTTTCGAAGAAAAGGGGTTTCCTACTAAAAAAGAGGAAGCTTGGAAGTACACGTCACTAAACTCTATTCTTAAGAAAGAGTTTACGATTCTTCCTAAAAAAGAAGTAGCCTTAGATTATAAAGAAGTTAAGAAATACTTCTTGAGTGATTCAGATACGTACAAATTGGTTTTTATCAATGGTATTTTTAGCTCTCATTTGTCTGAAACTACTCACGACGGTATTGATGTTTGTTTAATGTCTTCGGCAATGAACAAACCTAAGTATAAAATGGTTATCGATAATTACTATAATCAAGCGGTTGACAAATCTGATGTGTTTTCTGCATTGAATAGTGCTTATGCGACTGAAGGTGCTTTTATCAATGTACCTAAGAGCAAAGTAGTGTCGAAACCAATCGAGATTATTTACTTCACGACACTGGAGGATCAAGCTTTATTGACTCAACCTCGTAACTTAGTTGTCGTAGGTGAGAATGCTCACGTTCAGATATTAGAAAGACATCAAAGTTTAACTGACTCAAATGTTTTAACGAACTCAGTGACTGAAATATTTGCTCATAAACGTGCAATCTGTGATTATTATAAGTTACAGAATGATTTGGAAAGCAGTAACTTGATTGACAATACATTCATTAAGCAGAAACAAGAAAGCCGTGTGTCTGTACATACTTTCTCTTTTGGAGGTAAGATTACGCGTAATAACTTGAACTTCTATCAAGATGGTGAACGCATCGATAGTACGCTTAAGGGGATTACATTGATTGGAAACAAACAACACGTAGATCACTACACGCTGGTATCTCACAATCAGCCAAACTGTGAAAGTCACCAGAATTATAAGAGCATCTATGACGATAATTCAGTTGGTGTGTTTAACGGTAAGATTTACGTAGATAAAATCGCTCAGAAAACGGACGGATTCCAACAGAACAACAATATCTTGTTAAGTGAGAAGGCCGCTGTTTACACTAAACCGCAATTAGAGATATTCGCGGATGACGTGAAGTGTTCTCACGGATGTACTATAGGACAATTAGACGATGAGGCTATGTTCTATATGCGCCAAAGAGGTATTCCTCAGAAGGAGGCAAAAGCGTTGTTGATGTACGCTTTTACTGACGAAGTAATGGAAACTGTAAAGATACCTGAGTTGAAAGCGAAGGTTGCAAAATTGATTGCTACTAAGTTGGGAGTATCTATGGGATTTGAAATTTAATTTCTATTTATATTTTAATGGAAAATAAGGTTGTTTCTTTTTTAGAGACAACCTTATTTTTTTTGCTTTAAAATCAATATCTCTTATAAAAAAGAAACCAGACTATGTGGGGATATAGTCTGGTTATCTAAAAGAAAAAAGTTGTTGTTTTTTGTTGTACTTTGAATATATCTAATACTGTACCATTTTTTTTCAGGGTGGCGATTTTGTATTGTTTAAGAAGTATATCTTCTAATGTTTCCTGAAAATTGCTAAATAAGACTTGAATTTCTTTGTGTTGATTGTGATTTTATTGGCACAGATGTTTAGTTATTGGAGTTTTTGTTTGGTGTGATAGGAGGAGAGTATTCAAGAAGGTAAAGAGTAGCTTCATGACTTTGTTTGTTTTTAGCTCTTTTAGGGCCTTTATTTTTCTTAACCAACCTCATCGTTGTTTTATTGTATAAAATCGATTAGCGAGTCGTTTATGTACTAAATCGTTGTTGATTTTGTTTTGATGTAGGTTGTCACTACAGATTATGGTGAATGCAGTAGATGTTTATTGTCTTTTTTTATTGGATATTACTGCAAATCCTTTACATGATTTATCAGCACTGACATTGTGCTACTTTACTATTCACTTTATTATTGAGGTGGTGTTTGAGCACTTTTCTTATTTTGAAAAAAGCGTTAGTGCTTTGAATCATATCCACTTTACTACTTCTTACTCAAAAATTCTATCAGGTAATTGTATTCGAAAGTAATTGACTTAGAGATGGATAACTGTTAGATCGCTGGTACTTTCTTTGGGTATTCTTTGGGGTTTCTGGCAGTTTCCTTGCTGAAACACCCCTTTTTCCGAGCAAAAGTGCAAGAATACCCGAAGAAAGGTGCAAGGAAGTCCTAAGAAAGTAAGTTAATTTGGAGGACAAAATTTTAGCAACCAGGAAGAATAAGTTGATGTGTTATGGGATTAAACGCCATGATCAGACTGGTTAATTTCGCAACATTTAATCTCGGGCATGTTGATTGCCTATTTAGTGATATAGAGATTGACTTCATTTGACTTACTGATTAATTGGTCAATCTTGGTAGGGATAGATAGAAATACTTTAATGATGTTCTAAAGGCTTTCAACCGTCACATGTGTGTACTTTATTAATAGAAGAGCTAACACAACTACAGGAGTTTTTTATGCAATAAAGGAGTGCTTTTACTTGTTTATTTTTGGTATTCGAAATATGCCGAGTTATCTGCTTCGCTTGATTTAGCGATGTATATAGGTTATAACGTGAGTTCGACTTAAGCTATTAGTCTATTTTGATCAATAATGTCGTTAATATTATTAATAGAAGGCTTTTTCGGGAAGTATGAATATGTAATCAAAG
>NZ_WSPP01000170.1:0-21483 GCF_009767705.1 Myroides sp. LoEW2-1
CTTCTATACTCATATTAAAAAACTTAATAGACTTTACTTATCAATCGAATCAAAGATAATAAATAAAATCTATTACATAACAAGCTAACTATAAAATTATTTTATAGTTAATATTCATCTTCCAACCATTTAGAATCCTCAAAATCAATAGGACCTGTATTATTGTGTCGTTGTTGTATTAACTCACTTTGTTGTGAAGCTTGTTTTTTTGTTCTATCATCCTTTCGGTTTTCTTTATAAGCTTCAAGGTTTTCTTTTCCTTTAGCAGCTATCTGCGCTAGATATACATCTTGCTGAAATTTCTTGTCTTCTTTAGGACTATTTATTTGATTAAGTCCTTCTTGTTCCATAAGTCTAATTTGAGACAATTGACTTTCAAATTGTAAGTCAATCTGCTTTTTAAATTGATAAGCCTCTGTTTCAGATTGTACTTTTGCTTGAGCAGCCATTGCATCATTTTGAGATTTTATTTGCAACATTCTCTCATTTTCCTCAGCCTTAATCTGCATGTTTTTCCTACGACGATAAGCAAGATATTGTTTAGCTAGTTTAGGGTTTGTTTTAAAGATATTCATTGATTCAGTTTTTTCCTCTACTGATATTAAACCTTCTTGTAAGGCAATTCCTAAATCTTCTTTAAACTCCTGCATAGCTTCTGCTGATGAGTATATATTAAATGTGAAACCAAATTCATGTAAATGCCTATTCTTTAGGATAGATAGATGATCATTTAAGTGTTTTGAAATTATATTGTTATATAATTTTCTAACCTTATGAGCTTCTGAATAATTATAAATACTTTGAATACGTGTAGATATTAGTTCAGATAGTTTAGTTCTGAATCTAATCCAAGTATCTACTATATTTTTAGTTGCTTTATTTCCAGCTAGTCTGTTCATTTCAGATACCCCTACTAAAGCATTACTTGGTAAAGAACCATCAACTGCAGGGTTAATACCAGTATTCTCACGTATCAAATTGTAGTCATTTGCCCAACTATTTAATAGAATAGTAATCGCTTGGCCTTGTTGGAATGGATGAGCTGATACAGCATTACCTTCTTTTATTCCTCCATCATCTCCCATATTAATACGCTTTTTCAAAGCTATCCCCTTAGCTTGAAACAAATCAAGTGCTTCTTCCCAAGCTTCTCTTTTAGTTCCTCCTAAAGTAGGTAACTCAGCAAGTAAATCAATATCTAATTCTATAACATCAGGCTTTAATTCTGATAACAGATGCTTAATTTTTAAAGCTGTAAGTTGCATACCATCCGCTATTACTTCTATCTCATCTGTAAAAGCATGTAAAGTATTATTTTGAATATCTAATGCGTGAGTTAAGAATGGAGACATAGCCTTATTCATTATATCATCATATAAGTTTTCACATTCTCTCCATCCATATATGTACTCTGAACCAATAACATAGTTACCTTCAAACCACGTATCAAACGTATTAGACAACTCTCCAGTATCACTCCTATCTGGAGCAACAAACTGATCAGATCGTTTTGATAATTTAACTACTTCTCCTTTGCGTATCTTCTGTTTGTACTTAATTTCTTTGATAGTCTTCCATGCAAATCGAAGCACATCTACCTTGTGTGCAACTAACCTATCATAATTATAAGTATAGTCTTGTCCTTCTTCCCATCTAAAATTATAACAGCCAGCTATTTTTTTTGCATCCTCAATCTCAATATTACTCTCTCTAATTAAATCATCTATTGTTATAGTTTCAACAACCCCTTCGTAGAACTTGTCATCAAAATTATTCTTCTTTACAAGAGAATGTATATAGTTTGCTGGATCAATGTATTTTAATTTTACACCATCATTTTTATCAATATAAACACGTGATATCATTATCCCACAATTGACCAGATCGGCTCTTAAATCTGCATCTACTTGAGCCCAGTCATTTGTTTTTAAAATCCAATCTATAAGCAGTTCTTCTGCTATCTCAATTTTTGGTCTGTCTTTTATAGCAGTAAACAATTCAAGTTCTTCTTCATCTTCAGGGACAAATGAATCAGGCATTAAGTCAATACCTAATTCTTTCACAGCACCTTGCAATAAACTTCTACTAGACATATATTTTCTATACCCATTCATTTTCTCTTCTTTGAGTTTAAGAGTTATTTTGTCTGTAGATCGTATATCTAACATGTAGTTTTCAGGAGACATCCCATTAATTACTATGTTACAAAACTTCCTTGCTATATTAATGTATCTAAAGTCAATGTTTAGATACTTCAAATCGCCTTTACTTTTCGATAGAAGTTTCTTGAATTGAGTTACATCTTTCTCGCCCCTAACAAACTTTCGCTTATTAGTTATATAACTTCTTCGAGTTATAAATTCACACTTACTCCCATTGTGTATTACTCCTCCATTAAACCATTGTGAAGAAATAAACTTAGCTATATCAAGTCCATATCCATTTGATTTTTTAATATCAAATGGAGCAAAAGGATCTATTTGTTTTAATATTTTGTCATTCATAATTATATCGCTTGAGAAAATTCTCCTGTGTTATCGTATGTTTGAAATGGATTTGACAATAATGGTTTTTCTTCTTCCTCTAGTTTTACTTTCACCCTTCTTTGATTTGCTAGTAAGGATAAAGAAGAAGATATATAAGCATCGTATTTTGTTCGATTAAGAGGATCTACATCTTTCCATTGAGTAATTGTCCGTGAGAATGGCATATTTCCCATATCTCCAATTGGACGATTTGAATTATCTCTAGCAACTCCTAAATGGTCCTCAATGAATGCTTCTACAGCGTAGAATTGTTGATCTCCTATTTTACTATCTTGAGGAGGCACACCTCCATACTCTTTTTCTGTATGACTTAACTCATCCCATTTTTTAAATGGATTGTTTAACACAAAGTGACGATAACCTCTGTCTTTGACGTACTGTAGAAACTTCTCATTTGAAAGTTCAGGAAGGAATGGCATAGAGAAATAAACATGAGACATAATAACATCTTCAAAGAAATACTCAACTTTCTTAGCTCTATCTATATATTCTAAGATAAAAGTATTGTTAGGGAAGTGTGTATTGTATTTTGTTGATATATGAATTGAACCACGAGAACCTCTACCATCTACAGTTCTACTACGGTTATAAGGGTCTACTCCTCCTGCTCCCATATTTGCGTTTCTTGGCGCAAATGCTGTAACCCCACGAATAGTTTTTTTATCTTTTTTGTTCCGAATTTCAATTGGTGGGTGACAATCTCTTCTTATCCAAAATCTCCCATGTACTGGATCAGGTTTCCATATTACCTCAGTATCTTGGACTCCATCTTTCCAAATAAAGTTTCCTCTTTCTATGTCATTGTTTAACATAGTTATTGGGTCTTCATCTAATTCTTCAGAATTATGCTCTAACTGTTCCGTTATATTAACTAGGTTAAATGCACAATCATCTGTTTCATCACGAAAAGCATCTGCTGGAGTTTCTGGAAACTGACGTTTAAATTCATATAGTTTCTCTGGATCATCTTTTAAAGATTCCGCTTCTTGTTTTAAAAACGTATCTGCTCCAATTGATACTTTCTTCCCAAGGTCATTAACTATAGGTTCAGCAGGGTCTTCTACAATTGAAAAACCATACTCATCAAAGAAACCTTCAAGACAATATTTAGCAGCAATAAATATCCTGTATAGCCCTGATTTCGTTTGTCCATTCTTATTTCGATTAAGAACATTACTATCTTCCCATATTTTTTTAAAACCAGCTCCTCCTTTTTTCATTGCGTTTACGGTAGAAACTACCATTGACTTACCAACGATATTACTACCAAGACGGTGAGCTGTCTTTACTATCTGCCAATACTCATCGAATGGCACTTCCTTGGGGTACTTACCACTCTCATCCAGAAGAGAACGGAATATCTCCTCCCCATCCATCGCATTCATTTCTGTATTATGCCATGATATAGAAGTATCTAATCCTTGCCCCTCTTCTACTATTTCTCCTTGTTTACGTTTCTTAGTTTGTTCTGTAAATACAAGTTCAGTTTTTGGAGTATTGGTACCATCTGTTTCTGGTTTAAAGAAAGGAGGATAACGTTTAAAGGCACGTACTAATCGATTGAATATCTTTTTAGCATCATTACCTTTTTTGGAAATCATCCCAAGTATTTTATTTTCATGAATAGAACCACTTTCAAGCATTTCGTTATTGCCTAATGCTGAAGCTCCGAAACGTCTATTCTTAACATATTGCATTCCATAAGAACGTTCATCTGCTTTACATGCTTCCCAGAAGAGCATAAGTTCATTTTGGATAATACGAAGTGAAGGGTATTTTGAGCCCTCTCGAAACCATTGTAGGAAGTGCCAATATGTACCTGTCATATATACTGGTTTTCCATTGAGATAAATCCATACCCCCTCTTCACGATACTTAAATTGACGTTCTACAAATTCAGAGAACTTTGTGTCCCAACAATTATCAGCAGTCATTCCTTTGGGCAATTCTTCTCTTACCCACTTCTGATGCTTTATCTGTTTATCATGGTTCAGTATTTCTTTTTTATCAGGCATTTGAGGTAACCCAATAGGTATTCCATATACTTCATAGATTTCTCCTAAAGTACCATCCTTAGATATGATTACAATATCTAAAACAGCATTATATCCATATTCCCAAGACTTGTTTTTATTCTTAGCAATACGGATTTTATCATCTACCCTATCCTCTACTTTTTTACCTAAGTAATACATCCTATATCAGTTAATCTTCAATAGGCTATTTATTATCTTGACAATTATTTTTTAGTATATCTTTTTAAAGGTTGTTTACTAACTTTTGACGTAGTTGTTTCTTCTATAACATCATCTTCTGTCCAAAAATTAGGATCATATAATTCTCTTTCTAAATCATTTATTTTACCTAGTATAGTATCTGCTCTATCTAATGCACTATCTCTTACACTAATAAAAGAATATAATTGTTGTTCAGAGGTTTTTAATATATCTCCGTTTTCATCTTCTAAATCTTTAAATGAGGGTAAAGGCTTAGAAACAGCATCAAAGGTTAAGTCAACCAACTTTTGATACTTTTCTATTAGATTAGGAATTTCCTCTTTTCTCTTTTCTTGTAACTTATTATTATCCATATCACATAACTTTAGTCAGACAATCCTTTACTCTAATCCATAACAGTTCCTTACCTTCAAGAAATACATCTACTCCATAGTTGTCATTGTATTGAATTACATCACCCTTAATTAATTCAGGCAGATTACTATTTATACTTAACACTTTAGCGAATCCCTTTTTAGCTTTTAACTTTGGAGTTTCTATAATGATAAGGCTGGATTTCTTAACTTCTTCTTCCTCCATAATTTTCTCAACAAGTAAATTGTTTTCAAACCCAATCCAGTCACTTCTATCGTTCTCTCTTACAGCAATAATCATATTTGATTGTATCTTATAATAACCTTCATGACCTATTACTTCATTATTCATTCCCTTGCCATGATCATAATTGTTTTGAATAAAAATGGTTATATCAATTAAAGCTTGAAAACCTTTTATATTCTCTCCTTCATAATTTAAAGGCAGTTCTTTTATCTCAACTATTCTTTGAGCAAGTCTCTTTTGTAGAAACCTTTTATCTCCATATAGTTCAAGTCCTCCTTTTGTTTTGAAAGTTTCATTGAAAACAATATCTGTATAAATAATAAAATCGTGTACGGCTATCATAAATAAAATTTATTACAAAGTAATTCAAAGATAAAAATATTTTATATAAAATTCTTTATTTATACAAAACATATATAAAACAAAAGTCTTAATTTATTAGACTAAGACTTTTTCTTAAATATATATACCACAAAGACAATTATTAAAACAGGAACTATAAGACTAAATGAATTAAACTGCTTCCTATCTACATTTTTCAACTTACTTTTCTCTTTCTTGAGAACCTGATTTTTAGTTTTGACATTCTTGTTCGTTTCAACAGAATTAAGATTTTCTTTTTTATTTCCCTCTACCTGACTTTTAGTTTTTATAGATGGATTGTACAATGTAGTATTTCCACCTGGTACTGTCTTAATGGAATCAGCTCTTATCTCTAAATCATGAACCAAATTCGAGTACTCTTCTTTACTCAAGCGCAATTCTTTAATTACAGATTTATCAACTACAGAAGAATTAACCTCCTCTGTAGTTGATTGATTGTCTACTTGTACTTTTCTACTTCCGCAGCTAATTAGTAATATAAATATTAAGACATAAAATAAACGATACATCATAACCTTTTATTTACTGAATTAAAGACTTGCTTCAGAGTATAAGCATAGTTAGGAGCTGTAGCGTAACCAGCCTTTGCCACTTCTTCAAAAAAACGAATAGGCTCATTTTTATATTGTAGTGCAGTTTTGTAACGTGGATTGTCTGACAAGAACTGATAGTACCCTTTGAAACTATCATAAGGAGTTGGATATACACTAAAGTGGTCTTTCACAACATACTTATACTTATCTCCAACTTTTGTCATACTAATAATTTCAGGAAACTTAGCATTTGGAGTATCTAAATACTCTGTAGTTGTAATAAGTTGTTTCTCCATGTTCTTAGCATACTTAATACCAAAGTAGTTATTATGCTTCACAAACTTACCCCAGCCAGTCTCTACTGCCGACACAGTAAGCAGTATTCTAAAATCCATGCCATAAACATCTTCTACAGTCTTTGCGTCTGCATAATGAAGATCTACATATTTTGCAGCATTATCTTCATACTTGTGTAATTCATCAAACGAAATATAAGCCATGATTTACTTCTCTTTTAATTTCTTAATCTCTTCTATTAATTCTCTATTCTCCTGTACAAACTTTATTAACTCAGCTGGATTCCTTTTTAAAGCATATCTAAACTTTTCATCTGACTTTTCTCGTACTGACTTCCATTCTGTATACACAAGTACAATTGCTCCGAAAACAGACATTAGAGGTAATGCTGTAATATTAAAATAAGCGAATAATGGATTAAGCACATCAAGGAATAACATAAAAAACATGAATGCCAAATACTCTACCACCTTCTCAGACGTTTTCCGTAAGCCATAAGAATGCGTGTAAACACCTTCTTTTTTTGACTTCTTAATTCCAAAATGCAAATCAATACCTACACTAAATATCACCATTAACCATGCGATAAATACTAACAACAGCTGAAGAAGTATTGAGTCAAAATCTCTATCTAAAATATAATGTACCATACTCTACCAATATTTTAAGGCCAATTAGTATTATGTAATACTACCCAATGATCATTAGCATATATCATAGTCACACATACTCCTTTTCCTCCAAAAATTAATTTAGTTGATGATGAAAGACCATAATAAGAAATAAATCCTTTTCCTGCACCTATCCAAACTTCTAATACTGAATTTGGGTACAAAGCTTTAATAGTAACTTTTTTACCTTCCCACACATATTGTTGTTTTGGCATTTCGACAACAAGTACAGCTGAATTATTATCAAATATAACTGTCTCCTCATCTTGTATATTTCGAGAGTTAGTATATTCTATATGTGTTTTCACACCAAATCCACTTATCACTGCATTCTTTAAAGATATTCCTGTAGGAGGATGCACTTTATCTTCTATAGAGTCATAATACATATCTATACCAACTATATCAATGTACCCAAAATCTCTTTTTACTTTATCCTCAGGTAAGTTTCGAGTTTTTGTACTTAACGGATAATCATCTATTTTTACAGCATACATATGTTCATCCTTAACATACTGATGATTACGTATACCTCCCCCTCTATATGAAGAAGGCCCTACAATAACACCTTGATTATACATATTAAAAAGATATTTATCGCCTAATTCCCAATGTCCTATTTGCCCTGAATTTGCATAAACATAACCACTTTCTGTAACATAGTATCTAAGATATCTATCAGCTTCTGACTCGGGAATATTAGCGTCTTCACCTACATAGAATACAATATCTTCTCCCCATTCCTCATAATATTCTCCTTCCCCACCTGAAAAAATATTTTTACCACCATTGACGCCAGCATTACTACCTACTTTTAAAAACCCGTCAACAACTCCTGATTTAATATCAATTTCTCCTGAAAATTTACCATTATTGGCGATAATACTTCCATCGGCCTTGACTTGAAAAGGAGCCAAATGCTTCTTATCATGATTCGCACCTGCCCATATAACAGTATCAGTATTTGAAGAAAAACCTTCGCCTGTCAATCCTGCTACTATATCTCTATTGTTGTTAGACACTCCTAATACCCCTGTAGTAATAGTACCTCCTATTATTTCCGTTTGCTGAAGCGGAGCGAGCGCACTTCCAAAGTCTTCGTAACTTGGAGAATATGGTGTAGCTACATCCGATTGTTCTAATTTTATCCTTAGTCCGTATTCATTTGCGTTATTCCAAAAGTTAAACCTTACGTATTTAGCTGATGCAGGAATAGTTAGTTTTTTAGGTTGGTATATACCTTGCCCTTTATCATTATCAAATGTTTGTTTACTTATAAACGCTTTTGAAGCGTTATAATAAAAAATATCAATAGAGGAACTATCTCCACCATTTACAGCTCCTATTGCAAAATAACCAACGTAGTAAGGTTTTGTAGGAATAACCTCTTGATAATCTAAATAAGCTACAAAGTCAGTACCATTATTAATCTCTTTTCCATTAGTATCTATATATTTATCTTCATTAAGATGTTTTATAGATAATAGATTCACTCCTTTAATATCTTCCCCATTTGCTCCATCCTGCCCACGTATCCCACTAATTCTTGTAGCTGTTTTCCAAGCAGTTGGAGCTGTAGCAGGCGGAGTAACTTCTCCTGTACGCATCCATAAATATTCCTTATCTGTAATTGTAGGTTGATTAGTTGACCACCCTGTTGTAGGAGCAGTAGTAAATGAACTATTCTTAGCAAATTGTACTACTACATATTTACCATCTTTTCCGTTCGTTCCATTTACACCATCCTTTCCGTTATCTCCTTTAGAACCTTTCTCACCGTCTTTCCCGTTCGTTCCATCTTTTCCTGCAGGACCAATTGGACCACTAATTCTAACAGCATTAGACCAAGATGTAGGTGCTGTAGCCGGAGGTACTACATCTCCTATCCTTTGCCATAAATATTCTGTAGCAGATATTGTCGGAGGTGTAGCCATCCAACCTGTAGTAGGAGCAGAAGTCAAAGATGTATTTTTAGCGAAATTGTAAATAGAAAACTTCCCTGCTTTACCATCAACGCCGTCCTTTCCGTTCTTTCCGTCCTTTCCATCTGCACCACGATTACCTGTTATTCTCATTGCTGCACTCCAAGCTGTCGGAGCTGTAGCAGGAGGTTTCACTTCACCTGTACGCATCCAAATGTATTCGCTATCTGAAGAAGTTGGTATTGCATTTGCCCAACCCGAAGTAGGCGCAACAGTTAAAGAAGTATTCTTTGCATACTGCTGAACTTGATACTTTCCATCCTTACCATTTGCCCCGTTAGCTCCTTTTTCTCCATTAGCCCCGTCTTTCCCATCTAATCCTGCTATTCTTATATTAGCACTCCAAGCCCCATTACCCTTCTTTTGACGATAATAAACATCAGAAGATGTCGCAGGATAATGCCAATTAGTTTTACCATCAACACTATATTCGATGTAGATTTCTTGGTCTTGCATTTGAGACTCTATGTCTTCTGGAGCTTCTGTGAAGTCAGTATCTATTATACCTCTTTCCACCTTTATATTTTTATACTCTACAATAGAATTAAAATAATAACCACCCTCTGGGTCAGTAGACCATCTATGATTATAAATTTGAAATGTCCAAAGATTCACAGTATCGGTTATCTCCAATATATGCTTAACTTTATACCACTCCATATCTTTAGGGTTCTCTACTCCTGGATAAATATATTGGTAAGTAGTTAATGTACCTGCTTTATTAAAACCTAATCTAAGTGAGCTTTCTAATTTTTCACTTTTCGCTAATTGTCCACGAACCATATAAGATATAACAACTTTATCCCCCTTATTAAAAGTAATATCTTTACGTTCATTAAATATACGAACATTACTGTGAGCTGAGTTTTTAAAAGAAAAACTATAAGGTGCTACATAAGTGTGATCCTTAACCTGATTAGCTAATAGAAACAAATTCCTTCCCCCTACTTGCACAGAGTCAACCCCTTCTTTAACCTTCTGGTCGATAGTGTCTAAAGCTGGAGAACCATCTTCAAATATTACCTTACCTTTGAAAGTACCACCATTAATATCTATATTCTCACCTTTGATATTCTTGATTGTACCATTAGTAGCGTTTAGATTTTCTACTGTTAAGTTAGTTGCATTTACATTCTTGATATTTCCACTTGTTGCGTTTATCTCTCCTGTAAACTTTCCACTTGTCGCTTCAATATGACCTTTAATATCAGCATCTTTTGCTGTTATCTTTCCATTAACTCCATCTATGATTAAGTTAGGATTATCTACATTAGGCAATTGGCTAATTAGTTTATTGTCTTTAAAGATAAAACCTGCTAAGTTGGCGTTCTCAGCTATAATATAACTCAAAGCTAAATGCTCTAATGAATTTAATTGTACAAACTCATTAGATGGATTTACACCTGCTTTAACTTCGTTATATCCATCGCGTAATCGCCACCAACTATCAGTAGCACGATGGTAGATGTAATCCATTACACTATCATTGTTGTAATAAGTATCACCTTGTTTCCACTCTCTCTGAACGGGTATTTGACCTCTTTTACCTACATCTCCTGGTTTACCATCTGTAACCTTAGTAAGAGATATTGTATCTTGATACAAGTCTCCTTTTGAATCTTTTACCTCTACACGATAGGTATCAACTACATCTATCTCAGCGTTTTTAATTGTGATTTGCTGAGCAGTAGAAATTTGCTTATTGGTAGATAACTTAATCCAAGAATATCCTACTGCATCAAAATTTTGAGCTATCGCTTTTAATGTAATATTTGCAGGACTGTTTCCTTGAAACTGTGTACCCGTAGCTAATATCCTAACAGACTTTACTTTTTGTTTTAAAGTAATTGTCCTCTTACCTCTTATTACATCCCCCATTATTTCTCCTCTGCTTCAAATAAAATATTAATTTCATCCAATCCTAATGTTTCAATATCTGAATACTTAACAGCGTAAGTAGGTCCTGTTGTTTGTGTTCCTACTAATGAACCATCAGGTTTAATTTTCTGATATTTAAAAACAAATTCTCCTGGCACAACATTGGTTGTTCCTCTATAAACTATACTTGGTTTATAGATAACTTGTTGTCCAGGTTGTAGGTCAAATTCATTTCCTGTAACATTATATTGCATCTCTGTAGGGTCTGTTTCATCTCTTACAGGCAGCATAGCATTTTTTACAAGTTTACCATCCTCAAATATTTCTACTATATAAGTATCGAATGACTGTACATCTTTTGCAGTCAAAACTAAAGTTTGGTTTGTTTTACCTGGTAACAACATTCTACTATCTTTAATTGGATCATTTGCCAAGTCAAGCGATTCATCTAATGTTGCTTTGTGCCATTGATATGTCAAACCTGTAGTTACCTCAATTCCCCCTTTTTCAAGAACAGCCTTCAGTGTTACTTCTGGATATTGTGTTGTAATTGTTGCACCTCTACCATTGGCATCTACTATATATGCAGTATATGTATTTGCTGTTATGTTTTCACGAGAAACGTTAATACTTGCACTAATTGCTGTTGTAAAACCACCTGTATAAGCATTGCCTCTGAACTCTATAGAACTTGTTGTTTCTATATTATCCATAATATCAGCCTTAATCTTTAAAGCAGGGACCTGCGTTGAACCGATATTATATAGTGTTTTCTGAAATCTCTTATCATCTTCTTTAATTACATTTCCATTAAATAACCACTCTGTTGCATTTAGTTGTGCTGTTGACAATGGAGAATTACTTAATGATGTTAAGACTTGAGCATAAACTATTCTATTGTTATTATCAAGTGCCCAACTTCCTATAACTGCTCCGTTCTGATACTTTGCAACAAGAGGTCTATCTGAAATAAGCATTGTGGTTAATGTATCTCCTTTCTTTGAAAGTTTGATTGTTCTTTTACCTCTTACTAAATCTTGTGCCATTCCTCTATAGTTTTTAATGCTTCCGCAGGTTTAATGTTTTCAAAATCAAAATCTACTTTGTTATTTTCTTCCCATATTGTAAGTATGTCTTTTTTAAAAATAACTTCCGTACCATTTGTAGGAAAAAAAGAATTCTCTTTAATGATCCCTTTCTCTACTGCTATTTGTTTATTAATCTTTATATAATTCATTACAACAATTCTTCTATTACGTAATCAATTTCTTTATCAGTTTCACTTAGAATTTTGATGTCGTTTATATCAATGTTGATATTAAACCCTTGATACTTAAACTTTCCATCAGGCTGTTTTAACCATTTGACATTAAAGTATTTTTCAGGCTCTTTTATAATACCAAAATTTGCATTTATAGTCATTTCAACTTGAACTGTTTTTGATTCAGGGTATACAGAGTCTGGAGATAGAATAATTGGAATATACTCTGGGTATTGTTTTATTAACAAATAATCTCCTTTCCATACTTTGGAAGGTTTTTTTACTGGTCGATAACCAACAGGTAATTTAGTTTCTGTTGTGATACTGCTTACTCTTTCATTATAAATCTCATTGTATTTATCTTGAGTAATCTCTCCTTTATTAAATTTATCTGTCGCATCTTTTACTTGAGAATCATTATTGATTGTGTCTTGTATTAAGTCTAACAAGTCAATTGTACAATCAACTACTTCACATTTTATATTCGTACCCACCTTAGTAATTTTACTAATTGGTACAAATAGTTTTTCTGTTTTACTTCCTGTAAAGCCATTAGAGTCCGTAATTTCCTTGCCATCCAAAAACCAATAATAAGCAGCAGGAACCTTATTTGTTTCTTCAAATAATTCGGCGAGACATAATAAACCCTTGCTATTTTCAATTGGATTTAGCTTATTTCCAACAGGTGTATTGGTATCAAGTATTAAGGGTGTTTTAGCAACTGGGATTGTAAGCAAATCGAAGCTTTCTTGAAAGTTAACTACACGTTTAGATTTTGGTTCTAAATATTTAGCAGTAAAAACAATGGTACTCGCTTCAGTATCTAATAAGTTTTTATATACAGTAAGCATCCCTTTTTCCTTATCCTTACCAATTTTAAATTCTTTATCAGTTTGAGTTATTTCAAGTAGTCTATTACCTCTACTAATTTTCCAAACTACATCTGAAAGATTTTCATTAACTAACCCATTAATGTAATTATGAGGATCATTTACACCACACTCAACTTTTATAACATAAGGATCTATACGACGATCAGGTTGAAAATTCTGCGTGTTTGTATTGTAGCTTTGTCGATTACTACCATTTAATACTTTTGTATTTTGAAAAGCATTTAATGGTTTGTAGTCAATCTTTATTTTTAGTGTATTCATTACTAACCAATTGTAGTTTTTGCAATTAACTTTTGGTTATTTTCTATAATAGCTTGACAAATAAATGTAATTGGATGTTCGTATATATTTTGTGTAAAATCTTTGGCTGTTAAATAAATCTCTCTTTCTGTTTTATCTAAAGACCAAATATGGTCACTATCTTGATCCTCTTTTGTTTTCCCACTCTCTCTAAACCATTGCCAACTTGCGACCTTATCAGTTATATCATCGAAGTATCTATCGACATATGCTGTAAGAGTAGTACTCATATCCATAGCATCAATGGATTCTCCAGCTGAACTATCAATAAATAACTTGTATTTATTCTCTCCAAGTATATCATCAATATCTGATTCAGAAACACGGATATCTAATGCACCACTTACCCAAAAACATTTGTCTCGTTTATTGTATCTAAACTTAATAGTCTCATTCGGTCTTAAGTAGTAATCATTATCAGTATATATTCGTAAAGGAATTTTGGCATCTTTAAAATTGTTTACAATAGTCATGTAATCAGTTCTTGAATTTCGAATTGCTATTTCATAACCATCCTTAATAGTATCGCTTATAGTTACACCATATAGACCATTCATTACTCCATTAACGAAATTATTTTGACCAACAACAATGACATTCAATCGATTTTCAGATATATCTAAAAACCTATCTTTTAAGTCTGTTTCAGACCACTGATATGTTTCTTTATGAAAGAATTGCTCTTTCATCTCCTCTGCTGTAAAATCAACAATACCACCCAAACTAAAGTTAGATGTTTTCAAAGCACTGTCTGAGTTACTCCCCAAGACAATATCGTCCTTAGAAACAAACTCCTTAACCTTGTACTGTTCTGTATTGTTTATTTTAGCCATAAGTAAAAACTATACTTTTATCCAAAGATAATAAGTTTTATTTATTATTTATATATTTGTTATATATTTTAAATGCTTTACATAAAATAATGACTAAAAAAAAGGATGAGTTGTTAGGTGTAATACCTCAACACGCAAAAGAAAGAATGCTAAAGGATAAAACAAAAGTCACTGAAACATTTTATAAGGGGAACAAAAAAGAAGCGTATAACAGATTGCAATTCGCTCGAATATATAAGGGATATGATTTCCTGGAGAATTTTGCTTTTGTAAAAGCATACATCATGAAGAAGTACGAAATGGACAGAATACAACTACTAGAGATATTATTGTATCTAGTACCCAAAAACTTCTTTACTTTAAAAGACTTTGCTGATGTAAGAACACTCACTTACACATACAAAAAAATAGATATTCTAGTTAACAAAGGATATGTTGCAATTGCATCTACAGGAAGAGCTAAATCAGATCACTTATATACTTGCACAGCTAAAGCAAGACAAATAGTACAAGAAACTTACGAAATGCTTTCTAGAGAAATACCTATACCAGAGGACAACGTGCTTGACACAGACATCAAGACTGACAAACTTAAATCAAAAATAATCAAGGAATTGAATAAAAAAACAAAACCCAAAACAGTTGCGCTGCTCTGGGCTCGTAAATCTTTATAATTAACTAAAAATTAATTGATTTTTAAACTATTTTTCTTTTTTGTAACTTTGTAAATATTGTAACGAAAAAAAGCCGAAGGTTGCAGCTCGGCTCGGTACTATGTGCCCAATAAGTTTATGAGGGTATATTAAATATCATAAACGGCAAAATAAATTAGTATGACAGAGTTAACTACATTTATCTTCGCATTAACAGCATTAGGATCAGTAATTCTATGTCTGTTAGTCGTATGGGCTGTTCTTTACAAGAAATAGCTAAATTGAATTGCGGTGTGCTCAGCACCGCTTTTCTTTTTATATTTATAGTACAAATATACAACTATATTTGAATATACCAAACTGGTGAAAAATATTTTAATAAAACTCAAACCTAAATAGTTCTGAACTACATAAATTAATCTGTTGTTAAATAATAAATTGATCTTGTTTTAATCCATTACAAACTCAATATCATCACTCTCTTTAAGAATCAAACGATCTATTCCTTTATCCACAATAGGGATTCCAATCGAATTTTTAAACTTTCGGATCTTGTCTCCAGGTTTAATGTGTTTTACTTTGTTACCAATTTCAACAACTACGTAATCATTTTCTTGATTATAATTAGTTGGTAGTATAAGCCCAGAAGTTGATTTAACTTCTGTATTGACTTTCTTACATAGTATTCTATCTCCTAGTAGTTGCATACTTTACTTTTTAAAGTTAACTAATCGAATTATTCCTTTTTGAAAATCAACATCTAAATGCCTACTATTAATAGTAATAGAATGTTCAAGAGACAACCTTTTTAGAATATCATCTAATAAATATTTTTGTACTCTATGATTCTTATCAAAATCATGGTCTATGATGTATTCAATACCTATTTTATTATAACCTCTAATCTCTCCTTTTGAAAAATCATCAATTGTTCTTACAGGAGGAACAATTATTTCAGCTCTTGAAAACAAAACTTGAATAGCAAAATCTATAGTTCGTGTAGACTTACCTTTTCTTCTTGTATCATATGTAGTTAAATCATTTTCTATATAAAGGAACTCAAACAGTTTTTTAGTCCATTTAGCATCTTCTAAAGCGTTATGACAATTTTTGTTTTTAGGATAACCTCCATAATCTTCTAAATTTATTGGTGTTGATTTTTGAATATCCTTTTTAAGCTGGTTTACATCTAAAGTAAACTTAGGCATAAACTCAGGTAGGTCTTTCATCTTACCAAATAACCAACATAATACCACATGATCATAATCAGAATAATAACCATATAGTTCCGTATTATCTTTGTATTGATAACATTTACCAAAATGCCCTTCAATATCTTTTGTTATGGTTTTAGGTTTTACGAAAGAAGATAATTCGTTTTTAATTTGAGTATTAGATTTACCATATTTATCTATTAGTTTTTTAAACCACCTCTTGTTTTTAGACCAACTTTTATGTGATTTAAAAACTTCTAATGTAACTAACTTACCATCATGGTACCAATTATCCTTAAAATGAATATCGTGAAACTCACGCATAGATAACTCAAAGAATATAGGTATCAATACATTCTCTCTAATCCAATATTCTTTTACTTTTTTACCTTCAGGATAATGATTTCTCAGATCACCATAAGTAGGTATAACTTTTTCATCATATCGGTTCCATGCCTCATCTAAATTAAAATCTTTAGATATAGCATAATACTCTCTATTATCTTCTGAAACTATTCCTATAGAAATTAAGTCAATTGTAGGTTTTGTTTTACCCATTGGTAATCCAAAAAGTCTTTTGGTTTGCGAGCCTTCTAAGAACTCAGTATCATAAAAATATTTCATAAATTACATTATTAGTTACTTAATTACCTCAGCAAACACACCTTCTTTCCAAAAGCAAATAATACGAGAAGGACTTGTTACAGTATCTTCATCTGGATTATATTGAAGCCTTGGTACATTGGTTACATCTACTTCTTTATTCAATTTTAGGCAATGTATTTTCTTTGCCTTATTAAATTTTCGTTCTATCTTTTTTAATTCCTCTGCATTCATAACATTCTAAAATAAAAAGACTGGCTTACAAGAAACCAGCCTTTAATTAACAACACACTATAATATTAATCTATGAAGTAGCAGCTTTAACAAGCCACATTCCAGCATTCTCTAATTCAGTTTGTGCGACACTACAAAGCCTAACATCTTTACCTTCTGATTTCATCTGTTCAGCAAGGTTGATTAACTCTGCTACTTTTGTTTTAATTAAATGAACAGAATCATCATTACTTGGATTAAAATCTATTCTTACTCTTTGTTCTCCAATTGTCTTTGACATAACAGTTTTATTTATGGTTATTTCTTACTCGTTCGATAATAGTATTGTATTCTTCTATCCATTCAGTAGGTATGGCCATTTCTGCTTTACGATATCGGACAATAGCACAAACTATTTCTGTCAATCGATCATTGTCTAATTCAGATTTGGTACGAATACCTTTTACTTTTAATTCTGTCATACCTACTCTATTTTAAACTTAACATACTCTTGTCCTTTCTTAACTAAAACCTTTGATACAGTTCCCCTATAAATATCCCTATCATCAATACCATACTTCTTACAAAGAATATCTTGAAATGGTTTTATAGGGTTATCCCAATCAGATAATTTGCTTGAGACACCAAATTCAAAAGTGATAGAAAAAGGAGGATTGGGTAACTCTATTTGTTTTGGCAGCATAAGCAAAACTGCCTTTTCGTAAGACTTATATTCTGGAGTCTTGAAACGTTTGCCCTGCCAAGCAGAATTTACTGAAAGAGGTTTGATATTAACTGTAATCATTAATCTAACTTTTTACCTAACCCATCAGAATACACACCTAATTGGTAAGCCTGTATACTCCATCCTTTACTTTTAGTATTGTTTTTAATTTTTTCATATTCGGCAATAGTAATTTTATTTTTCATAACAATTTCTATAATTGTATCGTCAGGGAGCCCCCCTTCTTTAACTTTTTTTGCCATAAAAACAGATTAAATAAAATACCTCAACATTCAGTTTTTTATAAGATACAACTACGAATACCCTCATTATATCTAACGACACACGATCTGAATTCTCAAATATTATACTGCAAACAATATTTAGTAGTATGAAACGAGATTTACTCGGATGCAGCTACTTGCTAACTAACTTTAGCGTTAAGGTATTTTGTATATACATGGAGATTTGCGGAAACAGGAGGATTCGAACCTCCGACCTATACGTTAACAGCGTACTGCTCTACCATCTGAGCTATGTATCCATTTTAAACAACACATTAGATTCACTAATACTATTGTAATCGCAGACTATACGGGGCTCGAACCCGTGACCCCTTGCGTGACAAGCAAGTATTCTAACCACTGAACTAATAGTCTATAAAACAAACCCTTTCTTAATGATATTAACAAAGCCATGGATAAATAATAGAAAGGGTTTGTTTGGTTTTGTTTGTTGTTTTAAAAGCTATACCCCCCTAATCTTATCTCTTATACAGATAAAAACATCTGCATTAACCTTAACAGCAGGGTACACAAAATTAGAAGTAGTATAAATATCTTTTAAAAGTGTGGGGACTTGTAAAAAATGAGTTTTACCTACAACTACATTTGTATAAGCAGAAACAAAAGAATCTACTTCTACCACATCAGTATAAAACACAACCTCTTTATTCTGATTTGAATTTTCGCTCAGGTCTGTGATTGTGGTTTTACAGAATCCCGCAATACTGAAACAAAACAGCATTGTAAAAAGCATTAACAAACGTTTCATGTTTTGCGCAATGGAAAGGATTCGAACCTCTACTAACAGTTTTGGAGACTGACGTGCTACCTCTACACTACCAAAGCGTAAAAAACATTACTCGCCAGCCGTGAAAAAAGGGAATGAAAATAGCCTTAAGATGCCCTTGTACCTGCTATTATAGTACCACGTTGGATTGTCAATTTCCGCAACTACCCTAAGTAGTGACAAGTAATGTTTAATTTTGAAAAGAATATATATACAATACCGAAATATCAATGAACTAAATAATCTGAAACCAATCTGTCATATAATTCGCCTGGCGTTTCAATTAACACCTCATCCCCTTTTTCAACTCGACCAAAGTTCTGAAAGTAACAATAGTGATCAATTTCACTCAAGACTTCCCCTTGACCTTTAAAATGAAAAAGAATTATACTCTTAATCGATTTCAACAAAATTGAATTATCATATACAGGTATCAGTGTTCCATACATCTGAGTAAGGCCGTTTGAAATCAAATAATCTCTTGTCGCCTGTTCTTTCATCGATTCAATTACCGAAATAAAGAGTTCCCTGTTCATTATTCTTATTTTGTTACACGACAAATATATAAACTTTATATAAAACAAAACAAGTATTTATATAAAATTTAAATAAAACTATTTACATAATAAAACTAATCAGGATTTTAAAACCAATAGACAGCTTAATAAAACTAAAAATACACTCATTAAAAACTATTGAAGAAAATAGAAAAGAAAGCCCTTAAATAGATTAAAGGAAAAAATAAAAGCTTTCTTGTAATATGATAGAATGTTTGGGAGGGTATACATGTTTATACGAATGCAGATCCGAAAAAGAAAACGCGTTTAAAAAGGGTATTGGGGTGCGATTTGCAAAACAACTCAAAAACATTTTAGCTTTTTCCAGAAGCTACTAATAACTAATTATCCAGCGTAACTAATTCTAAACACACAGATATACGATAACTGATTTTCAGAATACTAAGACATGTAAAAGTAAAACTTAATCGTAGTATGGTCACAAACAAAACACCTAACAACCTACAAAACAACACTCTAAGGTTTCGATATTTAAAACTTGTCCGACCATTGTCCTACTACTTACAAATTATAACGCTTCTTCCAGTAATCTAAGAGATCATTTAACTCTTGTATCTTCTCTTTATGTTTATGTGGCAATCTATTACTTCTTAGATTATTCTCTTTATATCCCAATAATTTACTTAGCTCCGCTTTGTTTATTAGATTATCCATTTTACATTATTAAGGTTATTTCTTCGGGCATTATAGCCTATATTAAGGCTTTTTCACTTTACCAAAGATACAAAAACAAAAAGCTGTACAAGCGCGTGTTTGTGTTTGCCTTTCTCTATCCTACAATCCTGCTAATACCATTCACACAACTTTCATATGTTCACTCAAACATACTACATACTTATCATTCTGTTTACATATTAATTATACGTAAACATTACTATAATCCATGTAAACACAGCAAAAACAACAACTACAAGTAAATCTTATTAATTTAAATTAAACTATAAAATAATAGTATCACAATATTTTTAAAACACATATTTATATAAATAAAAAGTTATACATTTATACAACATTAAAACAGATACTATAATTCAGTATTTGTCCCCTTAGGGGTGTTCTTTGACTTAATGTATTACTTATTATATATCTTGTTGTGAGAGCTTAAATATACAGCAGCAAATTAGGTCAAATAAGCTACCACTACACAAGCGACAGAAGAAAACAACAAAAAGCCTTTTAATGCAGAACAATCTTACAACATAGTAAAGAAGTTTAAAGGATTAGAAGGAATAAACATCACTTTTGTAAGTTCTTTTATATAGCTTACAGACTTAACACTTGGAGCAATGTATACACAGAAAGACAAAATCAAGCCTATAGTATTAGATAACTACAATACAGCCCGCTGGGCGGAGCAAAAGAAGTCTTAGTACTCTCTCCTTCCGATTATATAAAAAAGTAAAGGATTACAATACAATTTTGACATTCTACTAGAATTGCTAGACAATAATTTTGATTGTAATTTGACCGAGATAAAAAATCCTACTAGACTACCACATCTAGCAGGAAAAATATGTCTGAAATATTTAAACCCCTTTAAATATTTACAGTAACAAAAATAAATAAAATATATGACACTAAAAGAAGATATAGCAGTAACACTAAAAAATAGGAGAAAAGAATTAGGTTTAACACTAGAGGAATTAGCCATATTAATATGGGAGGATAGCTCTAAAAAAAGTCAGATTAGTACCTATGAGAACAATAAAAGAGTAATGGGATTAGATACATTAGAACTATTTTTAAAAGCTCTGCAATTAGATTTAAAACTAATAGTAAAACAATAAAAAAGGCACTTAGTAAATTAAGTGCCTTTTTGTTTTTTATATGTTTTTCATTAACTTTATATCTAAATAATAGCATTGTTTTACGGACAATAGTCGGACAAAAACGAACTTAATTAAACATAAAACATTTATAATTAAGTAGTTATAAAGTAACTATGTGACCACAATGGGATTCGAACCCATACGTCTTGCGACACCACCCCCTCAAGATGGCGAGTCTACCAA
>NZ_WSPP01000171.1:0-343 GCF_009767705.1 Myroides sp. LoEW2-1
TCTTTTCATACCATTAAGCCTAAGTTTTTGCATTTTTTCAATTGTTGCATTAACATTCATAAACATAAAGATTTAGTTAAAATAATTATTCCCTCTGATATTCTCATGTTGGGGTATAGCTTGTAAGTTTTGTTCTAATTCCTGTTGATCTAATCCGTTTTTTAAAATATTTTCAATAGCCTTATAGCTTATATGTTCATAAGCTAACGCTCGTTTACAAGCTAAGTTTAGTCTAGAATTTCCTACTTTACTAGCAAAGGACAAAACAGCTATACATGATTTAAAGCTCTGTTCTACAAAGGTTTGTTTGTGCAGTATTTTCCCAATAAAAGCTTTTGTTTCA
>NZ_WSPP01000172.1:0-94653 GCF_009767705.1 Myroides sp. LoEW2-1
ACTATTTTTACCCATAGTAGTTTAAAGTGTGGTTACTTCAAACTTACTAAAAATTAGAGTAGTCTGAAAAAACTACTCTTTTTATCGGACAACAATGATTTTAAATTCGTTTTTAATAGATTTCGCATTACTATTATCCAAATCAATTTTATAATATGCTTGGTACTCACCATCAAAATCAGATGCTAATGAATTTCCTGATACTTTATCCGTCCCCTTAACAGCAAGTTTTACATTTCCTTTACCGTTATCTTTATTTGGAGTAGTAAAAACAGGAATACTATACATAGTTTTTTCATCAGCCTGAAATTCAACGCCAAAAACTTTCCCTCTAAAATCTACGATAACAATCTGTTCATTAGTCGTAACCTGCCATGGTAAACGTAGGGCTTTTGAGTTCTCTTCTTGTTCTACATAAAACAATAAAGATCCAGAATTCTCATATTCTGTTCCTGATATCGAGTCATCAATCTTAACAGTAAATGTTCTAATGATGAAAGGCACAAAAGTTTTACCGTCAATTACTTCAGAATAAACCGATCCACCTTTACTAAAATAAAAGAAAGCACTTCCTTTTAAATCAATGCTTTTATTTCCCAAAGAAATAAAATTCTCAGTTGGCATAGGTGTATCCTGTTTCAATACATTAACAGAAACTTCATTCGAAGTTTTATATCCTTCTTTGGTAGCTACAAATTTAACAACTCCATCTTTATTTGCTGTCCAAGTCGTTCCATTTATTTTTGTTCCTCCTACCATTTGAACTGTAAACCCAAAAATATCTTCCTTATTATCTTTGGCTGTAAAAGTTACAACATCCCCCAATTTCACTTCAGATTTATCAACAGATAAAGTGAAACTCTTACTTGGTTTAGGTCCTTCATCATCAGCTACCACATTTATCTTAAGAATAGAACTATCTTTAAAATTTACTTTACTTGCATAAACTTCAAAAGTTCCACTTTCATTAAATACATATTCGTTTGATGCCTCTTCTCCATTGATAAAAATCTTCGCTCCATCAACATTCTTTCTATCTGCTTGTACATAAAAATTTACCTTATCACCAACCTTTATGTCAACACGATCTGCGTTGAGTATCAATTGATGGGTCATTTTATCTTCATTGGACGAATTATCATCACTGCTACACGACACTCCAAATGTCGCTAAACCAGCAACAGCTAAAAACATAAATAGCTTCTTCATAATTATAATTTATTTGGTTATTGATTAAAAGACCAAATTATTGAAGCACTCTTCAAAAAAAGCAAGCTATTCAAAGACAAAAAAACTATTATTAAAACTTTACAAAGAAACCTCTTATAACAGATCGCTTATATCAAACAAAAAAGCAGTTGCCATGGCAACTGCTTTTTAAAATTCTGTAAATCGTATTTTGTGATTATTTTACTAATAATTTTGACAATACTTGACCTTTAGAAATACTAACATTTTTCATGTTACTTGAATGATTAAAAGATTTAGTTCCTTTAGCATCTGGTTGATTTGTAGTATCAATACTGTACATTGCAGCAATATTTCCATCATACTTAAGTTCAAACTTTTGTGCATCATCTTTAACAGTTGCTTTAACATTTCCTGTTTTATCAGCAAACTCTTTTAGTTTTACATCTAATTGTGTAATAACTTCTTCTCCTTTAAAATCAACATCACCATTCTCTGACAGAACAAATCCGTTTACATTTAACTCTCTATTTGGATCCATACCAGGATAAAAAACTTCTTCACTTGCTTCATCTTGTATAACAATCTTGTAAACTCTAGAAACAGCACCTGTTACATTTTCTCCTGCAATTGCAAAATTCTTAGTGCGTACATCAACTGCAAACCTACAATAGAAAATCTTTCCTTCCTCAGTATCTAAACTATATAATCTAATATAATTTTCTCCATCATGAATAATAGTTTCAGCTAATAACTTTGTAGAAGCTTCATCAATGTCAAAGTTTTTTCCATTTACAGACATAAAGTTACCTTTTGGAGCCTCATCTTTCGTAACATTTACTGTAATTTCAGCTGTATCGTTATATCCATCCTTAGTAGCTATGAATTTCACAACACCTTCTTTTTCAGCCTTCCATGTTAAACCTGGTAACTCAGCACCACCTACAACCTTAACTTTAAATCCAGAGATTGCTACATTATTTTCTTTTGCAGAAAATGTTACTGTTTCTCCCACTTTAACATCAGCTTTATCAGCTACTAAAGTGAATGTTTTCTTCTCTGTGTCTGGATCTGTACCATCTTTCTTAGTTACAGTTATTTTTAAAGCAGCACTATCTTCAAAATTTGCCTTTTTAGCTACTACATTAAAAGTACCTTCTTTCTCAAAAACATGCTCAATACCAGCCTCTACACCATCAACGTAAATCTTTGCACCGTCGACATTTTTCTTGTCAGCTTGTACTGTAAACTTTACAAGATCACCTTCTTTTACATCAACACGATCAGCACTAAGAACCAATTGTTTGCTCTCTTTACCTGAATCTGATGAGTTGTCATCACTGCTACATGACACTCCGAATGTAGCTAGACCTGCTACAGCCAAAAACATAAATAGTTTTTTCATATAAGTTAGTTATTTTGGGTTATTAAATTTGGTAGCAAGATAAAAACTATTTTGAATCAAAAAAACTATTTCGTTAATTTTTTCAATATTTTTACTTAAAAAAAACTTAAATCAAATAATCATTATTACACATATCACATAAATAACACAGCATACATAAGCTTTTAAAATATATGAAAACTTAAAATTAATAAAATAATAATCGCATCATATACAACAGATATCAACTGTTAATATACCTTCCACAAGGATTTTTATTATATTTACGACAAACAATAACAAATTTCATTTATGAAAACACAAGAATATGAAAGTAACGACTTGATCGAAAGATTGCCACAGCATTTAAAACAATTTATCAAACCACAGAGTTATCAGGATTATACACCTATTAATCAAGCTGTGTGGCGATACGTTATGCGTAAAAATGTTGATTATCTATCTAAAGTTGCTCACGAATCATATCTTGACGGTCTAGCTAAAACAGGTATTTCTATAGAAAGCATCCCTAGTATGTATGGGATGAATAGAATATTAAAAGAAATAGGTTGGGCTGCTGTAGCAGTAGATGGCTTTATACCACCGAATGCCTTTATGGAGTTTCAGGCTTATAAAGTACTTGTTATTGCATCAGATATTAGACAATTAGAGAATATAGAATACACACCTGCACCAGACATTATACACGAAGGGGCAGGACATGCTCCTATTATCGCTAACCCTGAGTATGCTGAGTATCTGAGACGCTTCGGAGAGATAGGCTGTAAGGCTATTTCTTCTGGCAGAGACTATGAGATATATGAAGCTATCCGCTTACTATCTATCTTAAAAGAGGCTGAGGGTGTAGACCCTGAGGAAATCAAAAAGGCAGAAGAGCAGGTAGATTATTTACAAGGTATAACAGAAGAACCTTCTGAGATGGCACTTATCCGTAATCTTCACTGGTGGACAGTAGAGTATGGATTAATCGGTACTACGGATAACCCTAAGATATACGGAGCAGGCTTACTATCTTCTATCGGAGAGAGTGCGTGGTGTATGACTGATAATGTAAAAAAACTTCCTTACAGCATAGAAGCTGCATACCAAGGCTTTGATATCACTAAGCCTCAGCCTCAGTTATATGTAACTCCTGACTTTGCTTATCTAAGTGAAGTATTAGAAGAGTTTGCAAATAAGATGGCTTTAAGAAAAGGAGGCTTAATGGGAATAAACAAACTAATAGACTCTAAAGCCTTAGGTACGATAGAACTGAATACAGGTCTACAGATATCAGGTGTATTTACACGTGTAATCGAACACGAAGGCAAACCTGCTTATGTACAGACAGCAGGCAAAACAGCTTTAGCCTATAGAGAGAAAGAATTAGTAGGACACGGCACAGAGACTCATCCACATGGTTTTGGTACTGCATTAGGTCGTTTAAAGGGAATCAACCTTGCTATAGAAGATATGAGCCCTAGAGATCTAAAAGCTTATAACTTATATGAAGGCAAGCCAGTAACTCTAGAGTTCGAAGGAGGGATCACTGTATCTGGAACTAATATCACGGGTATTCGCAATATACATGGTAAGATTATTCTGATTAGTTTCAGTGACTGTACAGTGAAGCACAATGATGAAGTACTATTCCAACCAGAATGGGGGACTTATGATATGGCTGTTGGTGCTCATGTGATTTCTGCTTTCTCAGGGCCTGCTGACTACCACAGTTTTGATCTAATCAATCACGTTCCTTCTAGCCAAACAATAAAAGCAAAAAGAGACGAGAATAAAATAAAGCTTGAAAACTTCTACCAAGAAGTTAGAGCCATGAGAGAAGAGAATAAATCAACTGATTTAAACAACGTACTAGATGTTCTAATCAATGAATACCCTTCTGATTGGTTACTTACAGTAGAAATACTGGAATTAGCTAAAAAAGCTTCAAATACAGTATTAGCTGAAAAAGCAATGAGCCACCTTAAATCTGTTCAAACAAACAGACCTGAAGTAGCTCATTTAATCAAAGACGGTATAGATATTATTCTAAAAAGCTTATAAAGCTATATCTAATACCAAGTCTTTATCACTTTGAATAACGTTACCCTGATACTCTAGTTTCCAACCTAGAGTATTGGTAACTATTAATATTTTAGAAAGTTCACTTATAAGTCGATTCTCCGCATTCGATTTTAAAGTGGACTTTTCTATTTTATCTTCTAAGTCTTTCTTCACTTTTGCATTAATCTTATTGTAGTCATCTCCTTTAAAAGGGTTGAAAGTACTCTGTTCTACATCTAGTATTTTATAGTCAGGATAGATATTAACTTCTGCTTCTGGTATATATATTAATTGCACTACCTTATTCTTCTCATCAATCTGATATTGCAGTTGACTCAAATCATAAGACACTGTAGCCTTTGCATTAATAATAACCACAGCCTTTTTATCAAAAGAAAGCATATTTAAAAAGTATTTCTGCTGATCCTTATACGTCATTACTTGTGAGAAAGTAGCTTCTGTCACCACTAATTTACTCACATTTTTTAACTGCTCTTGGATTAGAGCTGTATTGTATTGCATATCATCTTTATCCCCCTTCACAAAGCTGTTATACAAAACAACTCCTGCAAACATAAAGAAGAGCACTATAAATATACCGAAGAGTACGCGCAATAACTTTCTCATAACTATCTAAAGTTCATAAATGGATATTTCTCTAATAAGTAATCTATCTTGGCTACCAATGTATCTAAGAAAGCTAAGTGTTGTTCTGCAGTAGGGTTAAAAGGTCTATGGTTCAATCCTTTTTGCACCTCATCTACTTTATGCATGATTGGATACATATCAGGATGAATCCACGTTGTCACAAAGCGCTCCCAGATATAGTCTATCGCCAACTCATTTGGATGTAACATATCAGCTTTATAAAAGCGATAATCTCTTAGCTCATCCATTACAATCTCATAAGAAGGGAAGTAACTAATTTTATCTCCGCTTTGCTGATCTAACACATCGTGTAGGGCAGTAAATAATACTGACTTACTTCTCTGATTCTCTACGATACCATCTTTAAAATGTCTCACTGGAGACACTGTAAACACAATCTGTATATCTGGATTAATAGCTTGTACTAATGTAATAATTTTAGACAATCTAACCTTCACTTCTTCAATACTTAATAATCTCTTTTTGAAATTACTCTGCGCTACCTTATGACAATTGGCAACAACCATTCCACTCTCGATATGCTCATATACCCAAGCTGTTCCTAAAGTAATATACATAAACGAGCTCTCTTTTAAAGCTACCTGTAAGTCAAACAACTTTACATTCAGCTTCGTCACGATATCTTCTTCTTCTAACTCATTCAAATCAGAATGTGCGATAAAGCTACTCCACACCTCGTTATGACAGAACACATCTGCACTTGTAAATTCATGCCCTTTCACCGCATACTCTAATATGCGCTCTATCGCAATAGGGTGAAACAGAATACCGAATGGATTCACCACACTTTGGAACTGATACTCTTTTAGCTTATCACTTATATTCACAGCAAAACAAGATCCCATAGATAAGATCTTATGCTCGTATTTAATTCTATCCTTTGCTACCTTAGTAGGCACTACTGTACTAAACTTCATAATCTGATGAACTCTTGAACAAAAAAAAGATTCTCATATGAGAATCTTTTTTTCTATTATAATTGCAAATATAATACTATTTCAAATAATCTTTTGCGTGAGCGATAGCGTCTGCCATACCTGCTGGGTTCTTACCTCCTGCTGTAGCGAAGAACGCTTGTCCACCACCACCACCTTGGATGTGTTTACCTAACTCACGTACGATAGTACCTGCATTAAGACCTTTGCTCTCTACTATATCTTTAGATACATAACAAGTCAGCATTGGCTTATCATTCGCTACACTACCAAGCAGTACATATAGATTAGAGAACTCATTACCTAACTCATACGCAAGGTCCTTTGCTCCAGCAGCATCTAAGTCCACTTCTACAGCTAAGAAAGAGATACCGTTTACCTCTTGGATTTGACCTTTTAAGTCTCCTTTTAGGTTCTTTGCTTTCTCTTTTAATAATTGCTCTACTTGTTTTTTAAGTTTAGCATTCTCATCTTGAAGAGATACTACCGCTTTTAAGGTATCTTGTGGATTCTTTAATACTGCTTTAAGCTCTTTTAATGTATCTTCTTGTTCTGCGTAGAACTGACGAGCAGCTTTATTCGTAATCGCCTCAATACGACGAATACCTGCAGCTACAGCCCCTTCACTTACGATCTTGAACTGCCAGATATCACTTGTATTTCCTACGTGAGTACCTCCACATAGTTCCATACTCTCTCCAAACTTAATAGCACGTACCTCATCACCATACTTCTCACCGAATAATGCCATAGCACCTTCAGCGATAGCCTGAGCCATCGGTATACTTCTGCGCTCTACTAAAGGCAAGTGATCGTGAATTCTATCATTCACGAATGCCTCTACTTGTGCTAACTCTTCTTCTGTCACTTTAGAGAAATGAGAGAAGTCAAAGCGCAAGTGCGTAGGAGCTACTAACGAACCTTTTTGTTCTACGTGAGTACCTAAGATAGTACGCAATGCTTGGTGTAGTAAGTGAGTAGCAGAGTGGTTAGCCATAGATTGCTTACGCGCTTCTACATCTACCTTCGCTACTAAAGTTCCTTCTACATTAGCAGGAAGCTCTCTTACGATATGTAATATTAAGTTATTCTCTTTTTTCGTATCGATTACTTGGATCGTGTCATTAGCAGATACTAATACTCCAGTATCTCCTACCTGTCCTCCCCCTTCTGGATAGAATGGAGTAGAATCTAATACGATTTGGAATAACTTACCATCTTTCTTACTATCAATCTTTCTATAACGAGTGATCTTTACTTCATTCTCTAACTGATCATATCCTACGAACTGCTCTACATTTCCTGACACTAATACAGTCCAGTCATCAGTAGATACTTCTGAAGCCGCACGAGAACGTGTTTTTTGTTCTAACATTGCTGCGTCAAAACCAGCTTCGTCTAGTTCATACCCTTTCTCTCTAAGGATAAGCGCTGTCAAGTCAATAGGGAAACCAAAAGTATCGTATAGTTCAAAAGCCTTCACTCCTGATACTACTTTACCTTCTGTTTGTTTGATTACATTGTCTAATAAATGTAACCCTTGCTCTAACGTTCTTAAGAAAGAAGTTTCTTCTTCTTTAATCACGTTTTTCACTAATTCTTTTTGACTAGTGATTTCTGGGAAGAATGCTCCCATCTGTGTACTTAACACCTCTACTAACTCATAGATGAATGGTTCTTTCTTATCTAAGAATGTAAATGCATAGCGAATAGCACGACGTAAGATACGACGGATCACATACCCTGCTCCATTGTTAGAAGGCAACTGCCCATCTGCAATAGCAAAGGCAACTGCTCTCACGTGGTCAACGATAACGCGGATAGCGATATTAATCTTCTCTTCCTCATCATCTTTTGCTTTCATTGTGTATTTACCACCTGTTAACTCAGATACTTTAGCGATAAGTGGAGAGAATACATCTGTGTCATAGTTAGACTGTACTCCTTGAAGCACCATACATAGACGCTCAAACCCCATACCTGTATCTACGTGCTGAGCAGGTAACTTCTCTAGAGAACCATCCGCTTTACGGTTAAACTCCATAAATACGTTATTCCAGATCTCTACTACCTGTGGATGATCTCCATTCACTAATTCTCTACCCGCTATCTTTGCCTTCTCCTCAGCACTACGGATATCTACGTGTATCTCAGTACATGGTCCACACGGTCCTTGATCTCCCATTTCCCAGAAGTTATCTTTCTTATTCCCCATCAGGATACGATCCTTGCCGATTAGGGTACTCCAGATATCATAAGCTTCTTGGTCAAAAGGAACGTTCTCCTCTTCGCTACCTTCAAATACAGTAACGTATAAAATATCTTTAGGGATGTTATAAACTTCAGTCAATAATTCCCAAGCCCAATTGATAGCTTCTTTCTTAAAGTAATCTCCGAAACTCCAGTTCCCTAGCATCTCGAACATTGTGTGGTGGTATGTATCGATACCTACCTCTTCTAAGTCATTGTGCTTACCAGACACGCGAAGACACTTCTGTGTATCAGTGATACGGTTACTTTTAGGCTTGGCGTTTCCTAAGAAATACTCTTTAAACTGGGCCATCCCAGAGTTATTAAACATTAAAGTTGGATCGTCTTTCAGAACGATCGGCGCAGAAGGTACAACCATGTGACCTCTTTCTTCAAAAAAGTTTAAAAACTTCTGACGAATTTCTTGTGATTTCATATCCTTTGGAAACTATAAATTTTAATTCAAATTCTCAATTACTGTTTTTTACCTCAACATTGTTAAAAAACAGCTAAATATTCTATTTTATTACTTTTTTTTATTCTTCTACTAAAGAAAACAATAGCTGTAATGAAAACATTTTTTAAATTTGTTAGCTATCAATCTTTTTCCACTTTAATGAAGATTAAAATTTTAGTGCAAAAATAGTGTTTTTTTAAAATATGGCTAAGGTAAAATATTATTACGACCCTGAAAAATTAGCGTTCCTAAAAATTAGACCTAAAAAGTTTAGATACTTAGGTAATGTCTTCTTATTCATACTTTCTTCTGCCATCTTTGGTGTACTTGGATTATTCGTACTCATTAACACTAATATCCTGCAAACACCTAAAGAAAAAGTACAAGAGAGAGAAATAGCAGAGTTCAAAACAAACTATCTACTTTTGAACAAGAAACTGGACTTAGTTGCAGAAGTATTAGATGAACTTGAAGTAAGAGATAATGACATTTACCGCGCATACTTTAATACAGCTCCTATTCCCGATGAACAAAGAAGGTCAGGATTAGGGGGAATAAACAGATATCGCTCGTTTATAGGGTTAACAAATGAAAAAATCCTAACAACGACGAACGAGAAGATGGATATGCTATCAAAGCAAATAGCCATACAGTCACAATCTTTAGATGACATCATTGAGTTAGCTAAGGGTAAAGAGGCATTCCTTGCATCAATTCCCGCGATTCAACCAGTAAAAAATGAAGATCTAAAACGCATGGCCTCTGGTTATGGGTATCGTAGTGATCCCTTTACAAAAATTAAAAAGTTCCACGCTGGAATGGACTTCTCTGCAGAAACTGGAACTCCTGTTTACGCTACTGGTGATGGTAAAATAATCCGTGCTAATAATGAATTATCAGGATATGGAAATCTAATAGAAGTAGATCATGGACATGGTTACTTGACGAGATACGCTCACTTAAGTCGATATAATGCTCGACAAGGACAAGCAGTTAAACGCGGTGATATCATAGGGTATGTCGGTAGTACTGGACGTAGTTCGGGACCACACTTACACTATGAAGTGCACTACTTAGGTAATGTAGTAAACCCTCTAAACTACTATTATGGCGATATTTCTGCTAAAGAGTTTGAATTACTTTCACAAGAGGCTAATCAAGAAAATCAATCACTTGACTAATGAAACTAAATTTACCTGACAAACGTTATTACAGTATAGGAGAATTAGCGAATGCTTTTGACCTAAATGCTTCGACATTGCGCTTCTGGGAAAAAGAATTTGACATCATTAATCCTAAAAAAAATGCAAAAGGAAATCGCATGTTCACACATAAGGACATCGAAAACCTTGAATTGATTTATCACTTGCTAAAAGAAAGGGGCTTCACAATTGAGGGAGCCAAAGAATACTTAAAGAAGCAACCTAAGTCAGAAATGAACAACTTTGAGCTGATAAAAAAATTAGAGAATATTAAAAACACCTTAATAAATATTAAAAACGAACTTTAAAAAGAAAAATTACTATGAAAAAAGCATTAGTTCCTATCATCGTTCTTGTGGTTGTAATTGCAGGAATATTTATGTACTCTGTTGGTATCAAAAATGATATCGTAGCATTAAGTCAGACGGAACAAAAACAATGGGCAGATGTGCAGGCAGCATACCAAAGAAGAAATGATTTAATCGGAAACTTAGTTAAAACTGTACAAGGTGCGGCAGATTTCGAAAAGGGTACTTTAGAAGCGGTAGTTAAAGCACGTGCTGAAGCGACAAAAGTAACTATTGACCCAAGCAATATGACTCCTGAACAGTTAGAAAACTTCAATCAAGTACAAAGCAACGTGGCGTCAAGTTTAAGTAAACTATTAGTGGTTTCAGAAAATTACCCTGAACTAAAAACTAATACTAACTTTTTAAAACTGCAGGATGAATTAGCAAGTACTGAAAACACGATACAAACACAACGTGTGCGTTTCAATAGTGCTATCATGGATTATAACGGTTATATTTTGAAATTTCCTAACTCTGTTTTTGCGGGAATGTATGGTTACAAAGAAAAACCGTATTTCAATGCAGTACAAGGTGCTGATAAACCTGTAGAAGTGGAATTTAATTTTTAATTATGCCTACTATCAGAGACTATTTATCTACACAAGATGAAAAGGAAATTGTACAAGCAATAACACAGGCAGAAGCAAACACTTCTGGTGAAATACGCATTCACATTGAGACAAACAGCAACGAAGAACCTATGGCAAGAGCGCAAAAGGTATTCTTCGAGCTTGGAATGCAGAATACGAAAGAGCGCAACGGGGTTCTATTCTATCTATGCATTAATTCAAAATCTTTTGTCATTCTTGGGGATGAGGGAATTAATCAAAAAGTTCAAACTGAAAACTTTTGGGAAGGGACTAAAGAATTGGTTATAAACCACTTTAAACAAGGATTATACAAACAGGGACTTATTCAGGGAATCCTCAAGGCAGGAATAAAGCTAAAAGCTTATTTCCCAGCTAAGGAGATCAACAAGAATGAGCTTCCTAATGAAATTTCAAAAGCATAGCAAATGAAAAATTTGTTTAAAAAAGTATTCCATAGTTTAACCTTTGCAATAATCATATTGCTTTGTCAGGTTAATTATGCGCAATTTGATATTCCCAAAAAACCAGCATTAAAAGATCAAAAATTACTTTATGACTATGCTGATTTATTTTCATCTCAACAACAAAGAGAGCTGACTGATAAATTAACGCATTACAGTAATGAAACATCTACTCAGATATTAGTCATTATAATAAAAAGTCTCAATGGAGAAAATATTTCATTATTAGGACCAAAATGGGGACATGAATGGGGAGTTGGAGAAAAAGGAAAAGATAATGGGGTAGTTATTTTGATGTCTGTACAAGATCGTCAAATTGGTATTTACCCAGGTTATGGAGCAGAGCAGTATATAACCGCTGGACAAGGAGGAGAACTTATCCGAAATAGAATTATTCCACATTTCAAAAATGGGGACTATTATGGAGGGATTCACACCGCAGTCGACGGAGTGACTGAAATGCTCAAAGGAGTATACAAGTCAGACAAAAAAAATACTGTTCGCGCAGAAGGAGACAATGAAACTGGAGGTCTATTCTGTCTATTTGCTATCATATTTGTCATCGTTGGAACTATTATATTCAATAAAGGAGACAAAAACAATGGAGGAAAAGGTGGAGGAAACAAACGCAATCGCAGCTTCTTAGAAGATCTTGCAACTGTAATTATTCTTTCAAATAGTGGATCAAGTAGCTCTTCAAGTAGTAGAGGCGGTTGGTCATCTGGTGGAGGTGGCTGGTCATCTGGAGGAGGCAGTTCTTCTGGAGGAGGTTTCGGAGGCTTCGGAGGAGGAGGTTTCTCTGGAGGAGGCTCAAGTGGAAGCTGGTAAAACTTTTCAACTATATAAAACAAATTAGAGGATATCTGAAACAGATATCCTCTTATTGTTTTATACTATCTCTATTTTCGTATTCTAAAGTACTTTTGCACACTAATACAAGTCCCATGCTCAATGAGAACTTTTATATTACATAAGCACTACAATCATCTCTTTTTAAATATTACATACGGAATGCACGCATACTTTGTCCACGCTTACCACGACCTCCTTTTGTACCTTTTCCCTTCTTTGGACCTCCAAACTCATTCAATTTATACACTAAAGAAAACATGACATATTGTTTCAATACCAAACTTTCAGAATCCACAATCTCTGTAGGATCGATAGTACGTCGACTACTGGTATTCTGATTGAGCACATCATACACCTTTACTTTTGCTCTAAACTTACTATCAAAAAACTCATAAGCTAAACTTATATTCCACATATAAAAGTCTTTTTTATAGCCTTGTGCAATTTGAGAGTTGTAAGTGTAATTAAAATCATTGCCAAAGATGAAGTTCTTAGGCCAATAGGTTGTAGCCTCTAAATTAAATCTATGTGTGAAATTTGAAGCTTTATCAACAGTAAAGTTATTGTAACTCGTTCTATTATAGTTATACGTATATGAAGGATGTAGAGTCAAAAACTCTCCATAGTCATAACTAAAGTACGCATTCGGCACAATAGTATTTGCTCGAGATTCGTACATAACATTGTCAATATACCCTTTCGAAAAATGATTAGAAAATCTAACTCCTATACCATATCGGAAGTTATGCTCACCTACCTTCTTGTTCTGAAACAAATTTACTCTTGCTGACCACTGATAATTACCTGATATGTTTTTATAAGTTGAGATACTTTTCATATCCTCGTCATACTCAATTGCATTTACAATCGTATTATCTTGTAGGGAGAGATTTCCTCCAATAGAATACCCAGATCTCGTCTGGAAATCATAAGAGCGATAATTAAAACTAAAATTATGTTGATCCGTCGGTTTCAAGTTTGGATTTCCTACTTTAGTGTGTAGTGGATTGGAGATATCCGTAATTTCCAATAACTCTGTTGCACTTTGATAAGTCTGATTGTATCCATAACTGAAATAAATATTATCATTTTTACTCACGTTAAAGAACGTATTCATATTTAAACGCGGACTAATGTAATACTTATCTAAACTGTAATCCTTTTCATTGTACAATGCATCTGCTGAGTTCTTGACAATATCAGTATAAGAAGTAAAATACAGCGAAAACTTATTCTTATTAATTGCAAATCTGACAAACGGACTAGTTTCCTTTACAACACTTTTATATCGATTCGTTTCTAACTTATTAATAGAGGAATACTCGCCTGTAGCCTCATCATAATCATAAACGTACATACTGTTGATGCTTTGTCTGTAGTTCCACTCAGTTCCGACTTCAAAAGACAATGAGTCCGTAATCGGTTGTCTGAATGACACATCCAAGCTATAGGTATCAGATACATCTTCACTATTTTTAAACTGTCTACGCATATCATCAGCCTTTTCAGATTGAAAGAATTTGGTATCAGATTCAAATAGAATTTCATTATTTCCCTTAGAATTTGAATTAGAAAAATTTACTGATAAGAACTGTCCCGGTTTTTTAAAATTGCGCACATACGAAATATTGTTTGCAAAATTATTACTATCTCCCCTACTATATGACTGACTACGGCTCTCGTTCAAGGGATTCATATTTTCATCAAAAGATGCTTCTTCTGACTGACTATTAGAATAGGTATGCCCTTTGCTGAAGTTAGGCATAATTGACAAAAAGTCTTTCTCTCCTCGATAATCAATTGAAAAATTGGCTTTATTCCCTTCATCTCCACTTTTTGATGAAGAAGAAGACGTATTATAAAACTGACCACTTGGTAAAAAACGAGTTGACGTCGTTTTATTCCTATTCTCAGTTTCAGAAAAATTGTAATCATAACTTCCATTTCCCGACAATAATTCAGTAAAATCCTCCAGGTAATTTAGCCCTATCATCCTCGACTCAGTAACGCCTCCTCTACTACGTCCACTGCGCATATTATCAAAGACATCGTCCATTGAAAAGCCTACTGCATTAATATTATTGGCAGAACCAATGACTGATATCTTTCTCCTCTTGTTAAAACTATTCAAAAACAGACCCGCTTCATAGCGATCATCTGTTCCATATCCCGCATTAACTTGTCCGAAGTACCCTTTGTTATTTTCCTCATCAATTGTCACGTTGATACTTGCATCATCAGACTTTGCACGCTCACCTGTAAATTTTTCCCTTTTAGTCTTTTTATCCGTAACTTGGATTTTGTTAATGATTTCACTTGGTAAGTTTTCCAAAGCTACTTTACCATCCTCACTAAAGAAAGGCTTGCCATTCACTAAGATCTCATTAACCTCTTTCCCATTCACAGTTATCTTTTTATTCTCGTCTATCTGTAAACCAGGAAGTTGCTTTAACAAATCTAAAAGTTTGGCGTCAGGCCTAACCTTAAATGACCCAGCATTATACTCTATAGTATCATTTCTAACCCTCAAAGGTGGGGTCTCAGCAACAATAAGCAACTCGTCTAAATTAGTAGGCAAATCCTTAAGCACTATTTTACCAAGATCATCATTCTCTGTAATCCCCTTCGGGTATTCCTTGACAAAGTCTTGATAACTCATCATAGAAGCTTTAAGGAAAGTTCCCTCTTGTAGCGATCGAATCTTCAGATCAAAATTTCCTGTTTTATCCGTAACGGTATAACCTACCATTGTAGAATCTTTATCTCTATTCAAATAAACAGTTACATACTCTAAAGGCAAATTCAAGGAGTCGACTATTCTTCCCTTTATAGAAATAGCGTTCTGTCCAAATGAACTAATACAGAGTAAAACAGTCAAAAAAGTATATATCGATTTCATAGCCATAAAAAAAGCGGTCTATACAAATGTACAAAGACCGCTTTAAGTTATTATCATTTATTCAAAAATCTATTTCTGACGGAAAAAGATATCAATTGGAACACCTTCAAAGTTATATATCTCACGAAGTTTATTCTCAATATATCTCTTATAAGGATCCTTTATATACTGTGGCAAGTTTGCAAAGAATACAAACTGAGGTGTAGGCGTAGGCAACTGCATACAGTATTTAATCTTAATGTATTTTCCTTTAATTGCCGGTGGTGGAGTATGCTCTACTACAGGTAGCATAGCCTCATTGAACTTAGACGTAGAAATACGTTGTTTTCTATTTTCATATACTGCTACAGCTGTCTCCAAAGCTTTTAATAAACGCTGTTTAGTGACTGTCGAAGTAAATACGATCGGCACATCCGTAAAAGGAGCAATCTCTTCACGAATTTTATCTTCGAACTGTTTAGTTGTCATCGTATCTTTTTCTACTAAATCCCATTTATTAACAAGAATAACAACTCCCTTTCTGTTCTTTTCAGCTAACCAGAAAATATTTTGATCTTGCCCTTCGAAGCCTCTTGTTGCATCAACCATTAAGATACAAACATCACTATGCTCAATTGCGCGAATAGAACGCATTACAGAGTAAAACTCTAAATCTTCTTTTACTTTAGATTTACGGCGAATACCCGCTGTATCAACTAAATTAAAATCAAAACCAAACTGATTAAATCTCGTATCAATAGCATCCCTTGTTGTTCCAGCGATATCAGTAACAATATAACGATCCTCACCAATCAAAGCGTTGATAAAACTAGATTTACCAGCATTTGGACGACCCACTACTGCAAACCTTGGCAACTCATCTTCCTCTGTCGTTAATTCTTCCTCCACTGGTAATGCAGCTACTACAGCATCTAATAAATCTCCTGTACCACTACCACTCATTCCTGCAATTGGAAAAATCTCTCCTAATCCAAGGTTGTAGAATTCAAAAGTATCATCCATACGCTTTGAACTGTCCACCTTATTAACTGCTACAAAAATAGGTTTCGTTTCTTTACGCAACAGGCGAGCAACTTCTGCATCCATTGGAGTTATTCCCTCCTCAACATCAACAACAAATATAATAGCGTCTGCTTCGTCTATTGCTAAACTAACTTGACGTCTAATTTCCCCTTCAAATACATCATCAGAACCTTTCACATATCCTCCTGTGTCAATGACAGAGAACTCTCTCCCATTCCATTCTGATTTGCCGTAGTTTCTATCACGTGTTACTCCACTTACTGAATCTACGATGGCATCTCTCCTTTGAATCAAACGATTAAAAAAAGTCGATTTTCCTACGTTTGGTCTCCCAACTATGGCTACTATACTACTCATATTATTTCAAAATAGGTCGCAAATTTAATGTTTATTACGACATTTTTATTTTTATTATTACTTCTTTTGATTATATCCGAAGCGACGTAACTGATAATCGCTACTTCTCCAATCTTTATTTACCTTGACAAACAATTCTAAATGGACCTTTTTCATAAAAAACTTCTCCATTTCTTCTCTTGCTGCTATTCCCACTTTCTTTAATGCTGCACCTTTATGTCCAATGATTATCCCTTTTTGGGTATCTCTTTCAACCATGATAACAGATTTGATTCGAATAATGTTATCCTCCTCTTTAAACTCCTCTGTTTCTACTTCCACTGCATAAGGCACTTCTTTTTCGTAATTCAACAGGATCTTCTCTCTAATAATCTCATTCACAAAGAAACGCTCAGACTTATCAGTTAAAGCATCTTTAGGGAAATATGGAGGGCTATCTGGTAGTAACTCAATGATGCGATCATAAACAGCCTGTGTATTAAACTTCTCTAAAGCAGAAATAGGGAATATCTCAGCATTTGGAACTTTCTCACTCCACAATGCCACTTGCTCTTCTAATTGAGTTTGATTAGATTTGTCAATCTTATTCAATAAAAGCATTACAGGTACCTTTGACTTATTGATTCGAGCAAAGAAATCCTCATCTTTTAATTCTCTCTCTCCTATCTCTACCATATAAATCAACACGTCAGCATCCTCAAAAGCGGATTTTACGAAGTCCATCATTGATTCTTGCAATTCATAGGCAGGTTTAATAATACCAGGTGTATCGGAGAATACAATTTGATAGTCATCTCCATTTACAATACCCAATATTCGATGTCTAGTAGTCTGTGCCTTAGAGGTGATGATTGACAATCTCTCTCCTACTAAAGCATTCATTAATGTTGATTTACCTACATTTGGATTACCAATAATGTTAACGTAACCAGCTTTATGCGTCATATTATTCTATTTTTTCGAGAGCAAAGGTAGTTTATATCAATGACATAGGAAAAATTAAATAAAATTTATAACAACACTTTATATATATTTAGCATCTAACTTATCTAATAATTAATCACCTATTTAGGGTACTTGATAAAATAACATAATTACAAATGAAAAAAGAAGACAAAAGACATTGGTCTAAAGTAGAATATTTACACGAAACAGTAAAAAACCCAAACATTCACATTAAAGGAACGACATCTTATTACAGCAATGCATGGACAGGGAACTTTGAAGAAAGTGTGGTGCGCTATCTCTATGGTGATGAATACAGTCTTAATACATGGGATCCCATCTGGCATATTGATCAACTATACATTGGGGCGTATGTGTGCATTGCCGCCGAAGTAGTAATACTTATGGGAGGCAACAATACACATCGCACAGATTGGTTTAGCCTGTATCCCTTTACAGAAATAATAGAAGAAGCTTATCAAGCCAAGGGAGATACAATAATAGAAGACGGAGCTTGGTTAGGGATGCGCTCGATGATCATGCCAGGTATAACAATTGGAGAAGGGGCAATCGTAGCTTCGGGAGCAGTTGTGATAAAAGATGTAGAACCTTATACCATCGTTGCAGGTAACCCTGCCAAACCTATTAAAAAGCGCTTTTCTGAAGAAACAATAAAAAAATTAATGGATTTAAAAATTTACGATTGGCCTGAAGAAAAATTCCACTCCTTTATTAAGTTACTCTGTAACAATAACATTGATGAACTTATTGCTCAAAACAGCGAATATACAAAAGGGAAAGACAGTGAATACCTATGAAAATAGGCGATTATTCTCATAGCTGATTTGTGGGTTCCAAATATTCCTACTATATTTGCACCACAATATCGCGGGATAGAGCAGTAGGCAGCTCGTCGGGCTCATAACCCGAAGGTCACAGGTTCGAGTCCTGTTCCCGCTACTAATAAAAAGCCACTTCAAATGAAGTGGCTTTTCTCTTTTATAACTTCTCGACTATTTCTAAGCTTAATTTACTCCAAAGAGGAAACACACTGATATCAGAAACAAACAAGCCACGCTATTCTGAGCAAAAGAATGCATCCCTCTCCGTCTATACAGTGAAAAAAAGCATTAAACAAACTTTAACACCTTCCCAAAAATAACAAACAACAATTTAAATGTCAGATATTTAAACACAAGAAAACTGTTAAACTAAAATAAAAAATAGAATGTCTGGCAGAATAATATTGTGTACCCCAAATAAACGCATTACATTTGCACCACAATATCGCGGGATAGAGCAGTAGGCAGCTCGTCGGGCTCATAACCCGAAGGTCACAGGTTCGAGTCCTGTTCCCGCTACTAAGGCCCTTATTACCGCTTCCATTTGGTTTTAGGGGTTTTTCTTTTTTATAAACTTTCACTTTTCCATTTTACTGGATTAAAAACTTAACAGTTCATTTCCCTTATCTTACAAATAATATTAAGCTTATTACTTAAGCAGGGAAAGTTATTTGGCAAAGTTAGCCTACACTCATTTTTCCAGTGAATAATCCTATAGCGATCACATTTACAACAGTCGCCTATTTTAGTAGAATAACAGTAAAATCCCCCTCCCCCTTTTCACACTAATTAAGCTTTTTAATAAAAAACATTTGTAAAGTCCAAATAATCGTATTACATTTGCACCACAATATCGCGGGATAGAGCAGTAGGCAGCTCGTCGGGCTCATAACCCGAAGGTCACAGGTTCGAGTCCTGTTCCCGCTACTAATAAAAAGCCACTTCAAATGAAGTGGCTTTTCTTATTTTATCCAAATTAGCAACTTACCTACTCTCCTTTATAGCAGCTGTTCAAAGGATTACAAATTATAAACTACATTAAGATTGACTTTATTTGTCAATTGATAAAAAACGCATTACATTTGCACCACAATATCGCGGGATAGAGCAGTAGGCAGCTCGTCGGGCTCATAACCCGAAGGTCACAGGTTCGAGTCCTGTTCCCGCTACTAAGCTTTTAAACCACTTATTACATCAAGTGGTTTTTTGTTTATAACCATATAACTTTATTACGCCTACTTAATTAAAAAAGGGTTTACTTTAAAAAGTAAACCCTTTTTTAGCTTTATGACAATAATTCTTCTTGAATGCTTTCCCATTCTTCCATTAAGTCATCTATTTTCTTCTTTTTAGCTTCATAATCCTTAAAGAATGTAGCATCATTCATCATCTTTTCGTAATCAACTGCTAAACGCTCATCGTCTTTAGCTATTCTCTTTTCAAGATCACTTATTTCACTTTCTATTTTACTCAGCCTATTCTGAAGGCTCTTCTGTTTCTTTTGATCTTCGTAAGATAAAGATTGACTCTTTTGCTCCTCTTTCTTTACTGTCTTATCTACAACATTTGCAACCTCTGTCTTCTTTTCAATTTCACGCATACTCTGAGCATTGCGTTCTTCTAAGAAATAATTAATATCTCCTAAGTACTCTTTAATCTTTTGGTCTTTAAACTCATAAACAAGCTCTGTAAGACCTTGTAAGAAATCACGATCGTGGGAAACCAATACTAAAGTTCCTTTAAAGTTTCTCAAAGCCTCTTTCAATACATTTTTAGATTTAATATCTAAGTGATTGGTAGGCTCATCCATAAGCAATACATTGATTGGAGATAACAACATTTTACACAAGGCCAATCTATTTCGCTCACCTCCAGAAAGCACTTTTACTTTCTTCTCCACATCATCTCCTCTAAACAAGAATGCCCCAAGCATATCGCGCACTTTCACACGATTACCATCACTTGCAGCATCTAACATCGTATCGAGTATCGTTTTTTCACCATCCAAATAATCGGCTTGATTCTGAGCGAAATAACCAATCTGTACATTGTGACCTAACTTAATCGTACCTTCATACTCAAACTCCTTTAAAACAGCCTTAATTAAAGTCGATTTACCTTGACCGTTCTGTCCGACAAATGCAATTTTAGTTCCTCTTTCAACTAAGAGATTAATATCTTTAAAAATAACTTTATCGCCAAAGCGCTTAGTTACACCGTCAATCTCTAAAACAACTTTACCAGGATCTATACTCACAGGGAAAGAAATATTCATCACCGCGTTGTCATCTTCATCTACTTCGATACGCTCTACTTTATCCAATCGCTTAATTAGGGATTGTGCCATCGAAGCCTTGGTAGCCTTGTAGCGAAATTTCTCTATTAATTTCTCCGTCTCTTCAATTTTTTTAGCTTGGTTTTTTTGCGCAGCTAATTGTATTTCACGTAGCTCTTCACGCAATACAAGGTACTCTGAATAAGGCTTATTAAAATCGTAAATCTTCCCTAACGAAATCTCTATTGTGCGATTAGTCACATTATCTAAAAACATTTTATCGTGGGAAATGATAACAACAGCTCCCGGATAAGTTCTCAAAAATTGCTCTAACCAGATGATACTTTCAATATCTAAGTGGTTAGTAGGCTCATCCAGTAGCAAGACGTCGTTATTCTGAAGCAATAACTTTGCTAACTCAATTCGCATGCGCCATCCTCCTGAAAAGGTATCAGTCAGATTGTTAAATTCCTCACGTTTAAAACCTAAACCTTGTAATACACGTTCAGTGTTTCCTACATAATTATACCCCCCGATTATTTCAAATCGATGAGTTAAATCACTCAATTTCTCGATTAACTCACCATAACTCTCAGATTCATAATCTGTGCGTTCTGTTAATGCTGTATTAACTTTCTCTAATTCACTTTCGACAAACTTAATTTCCTCGAATGCTTGATAAGCCTCCTCCAAAACTGTGCGACCTGGAATAAAGTCAATATCTTGTCTAAGAAACCCAATCTTTAAATCTTTATCAGTTGCAATACTACCCGTATCCGGTTCAATATCTCCTGACAGGAGCTTCAACATTGTTGATTTACCAGCTCCATTTTTTCCAACTAAACCAACCCTATCACCTGCGCCAATCTTAAATGTAACGCTTTCAAATAAATACTCTCCTGAAAAAGAAACAGAAAGATTATGAATATTCAACATATATAATTAATTCTTTATTTTAAATTTTTTATACCTATGAATGGATAAATGCTCATCTAAAGGTTCACCATTCTCTATATTATTAAACAATTTACTAGCTACAAAAGGGCCTAACAATACTCCACGAGTACCCAATCCGTTTAAGACATGTATTCTATCTGACTCCAAACTTCTCCCCAACAAAGGTCTTCTGTCTTTCACTGTAGGACGAACACCAGCCGTGTGAAGAACAATCTCAAAATCAAGATCGATAATATCCTTCAAGCCTTGTATAAGTTCTTCTTTAGCCTCCTGTGTGGGATCATCCGACTTATCCTCCCAATTATAAGTTGCTCCTACTTTATAAATATCATTACCAATTGGAATGATAAATACATTAGCCTTCAACATAAAGTCAATCTTGAGGTCAGGAATCTTCACCAACATTAATTCTCCTTTTGTACCATCCAAAGGTAACTCTTTAAAGAAGGGATTATTCAACAATCCATAACCTTCAGCAAAAACAATATGACGTGCTTGAATACCTTTATAAGTCACGCATTCACTTGAATAAGTTAGCTGATCAAAGTCAAAACTCTCCTTGAGGTAACAATCCTTTTCATGTAGATAGTTGCGATAATTTGTAATCAAATCGTGTGTTTCCAAGTACCCCGTATATTTCACTTCTCCATAACCAAAGGGAGCTTCCACCCCATTGATATCCATCCTTGACAACTTAGGAGCCAAATACCTTTCAAGATTAGGCTTGTCCGCAGCGTGAAACCAATTATTTTGTTCTTCAACAGATAACAGACGTCTAAACAAAGGCATAGGATACAAAAACTGAATTCCTAATTTCTTCTCTAACCCCTGATAAAAGGGCAAAGCTATATCCAATTGTTCATCTATCTTCCACACTTCCGTAAAGCGTTTGAGTACAACAGGATTATACATTCCTCCAGCAATCCATGATGAGGAACGCCCTTCGTTATCAATCACTTTAAAGCTTTTTCCTTCACTAATTAATTTCTCAGTGAAACAGATACCGGCCAACCCTGTACCTACAACAATATAATCAACCATAATACACGCATACTATTAAAACAAAAGCTCTTATCTAATTTAATTAGATAAGAGCTTAGTAAATTAGTTACTACAAATTTAGTAATTCCTAGTTTAATATTTCCACATATCGTCTTCCAGGTTGCGAATTAACTCTTTAATTCTTTCACCTTCAAACAATTTTTGTAAATCATTACCTTGTATGTACTCATCTATACGACGACCACCATATTGGTTATCTGCTTTATAAATAGTAGCACTAAATCTTCTTGAATTCAATAAGTGATCAAAGTTAATCGGATTCATTGGATTCTTAGGATTGAACGCATAGCTTTGGTATAAGACATCTCTTGCATCTGCAAAGAAAATCCAAAACAACTCTACGAAGTTCTCATTTTCGCTACCTTTTGTATAAATATCTACAACAACAGGAGCGATTCCCAATAAACGATATCTCAATTGTCCTTCATTGCGATCAAAATACCACATACCTAAGATATGATAAGCACTCACGTCAGAAGATCTCAATTCTGTACGATCAATATACTCATCTGGCACAGCTTCTCCAGCATTAAGGTACTCAATACCTACGTCAGTTGTATCAACCTTAACAAATGAAGCTTCGATATCTTTTAAAGTACGTTGTACTTTAAAATCACTACTATCATATACTTCAGTAATAGCACCAGACTTAACACCATCTAACAACACTTGGAATAATGACTTATGCTCACTATCTTCTGTATCATCAATAGGGAAATAATATGACTCATTTGCTTTTTCAGACAAGGAGATTTTCTCCCATACCTTAATACCAAATAATACATCTTTATCATTAACCTGTCCATAAGGAATAGGCCCATCTGATTTAACTAAAATATCTAACAAAGACTTTTGCCCGATTTCACTAGCAGATTTAGCATTCAATAAGTTCGATTGCGCAAAAGATCCTATTGAAAACAGAGAAAACACTACAAATAGTGATAAATTTTTCCAATTCATATTTTTCTAAATTTTCTTTCTTTAAAATTAAGAAGTAATTATTTAATTTCAAAAGTACACGGTGCCGTTTTTTTCAACTGATAGTCACCACCACCTTGTAATTTTGCTTTAATATCAGAGATAACTACAACATCTCCTATACGAGCTCTGCGTATAGCTGCTTTAGCTCTATCGTTCATCTTGTTTCCAGGTACAACAATACTTGGTTGTCCAGGAATTTGAACCACAAAGCTACTAACTGTTAGATTCACGTCGAAATCAAAATCTTCTAATTTCGCACCGATACTCACCCTTTCCAGGTTTTCTTTTGATCCAATAGCAGCAAACTCACCACGAACAGTACCACGAGGAGAAGGAATATCTTTAATTCTAAATACCTTAGAATCTTTAGCTCCTTTTCCGTCGTCAAATGTACCCGTTACACTAATAGTAACCTCTCTACCTCCTTGAGGTCTTAAAACGTATTTACCATTTCCAACCTTACTTAAACCAGGAGCACTTGCATTTACCTTACTATCAGGAATACCTGCAAATGAAATAGAAATCGGGTTATCAACTCCTCTATAAACAACGTTCATCTTATCAGCTGATATCGTTGCACTATTTGGTCTACTAACTACTACGTATGATCCTTTAAAATCAACTGGTACTTCTTCTCCTTCTTCAATGAATACAAATTTACCAGAGAAATTGTGTTCTCCTACGCTATTAGCAGGTAAGTTCAATTTAACCTGACCATTTTGAAGCGATTTATTCAAGTCTATTTCTTTGCCATTGACAAATACTTTCTTTGGGATTGTATTGTCATAGCGCCCTAAGGCAACAGTACTTGAATAGTTATCACCTACGTAATAAACAGATTTATCAGGAATAATCAATGCTGAATAATTCTTCATAGAAGCAGCTTCGATCAATTTATTTCCTAACAACAAATTATACATATCCTGCTCCATAACGCGGGCGTCATTTTGCATAGCGGATAATTTAGTCAAAGATGCCACAGCAGGAAACCCAAGGAAGTTGTAGTTTAAGTATGGTTTTTTCACACCACTACGATCCTTCACATCGTTCAAGTCAAAGTTCTTGTTAAACTTTTCCTTTACATTTTTGTATGCTACATCTTCACCTAAAAGTGTATTAATCTTATTCTTATAATCTTCAATATCTGCAATAAATGCCTTTCCTTCATCAGACAATTTATCTCCTTTAAACCAAAGATTATCAATAACATCACTCTTATCCATCATTTCAAAAGGAAGACTTCCATCAGCCTCTCTATATTTCTCAACGATAAGCTCTTTTGTCGCGCCAATTTTTACAACAAAAGCATCAGTAATGTCTTTAATTTGTTTTGCCTTATTATAAGGCTCTCGGAACTTTGCAGCATCATCCTCTGCTTTTTGTTCCAATTGTTTAAGAGATACAAGCTCATTATTTGTTGCCAAAGCAGTAGTTGTCTCCTCAAACTTCTCGTTCACCATACCAAAAGCTGATAAAACCTCACGTGACATTTGAAGTGCCATCATAGCGATGAACACTAAATACATCAGGTTAATCATCTTTTGTCTCGGTGTCAATTTCTGTTTTGCCATTATCTATAATATTTTTTAATTATAAATTAATTAGCATTTCTTCCTGCTCCCATAGCTGAAAGCATTCCACCATAAACATTGTTTAAAGAAGCTAAATTCTGCGTTAAAGCCTGCATCTGTTCTTGTAATCTTACATTATTCTCAGCTACAGATTTATTAATTTCAGCATTAGAAGTTGCACTTTCTAATTGTACTTTATACATTTGATTCAACGACTCCAATTGAGCAGCAGCGATCGTCATTTCTTGAGCGTATTTTTGCGAAGAAGCAACAGTATCAACAGCTGGAGCAATATTTTTAGATGCAGCTTCAAAGTTGCGAATACTATTTCCTAAGCTATTCATTAACTCACCGTCAATCTTAGCATCTTTTAGCATTTCATCCAATTTCTTTGAAAGCGATACCTCAACATTCTCCACTACAGGAGTCTCCTTACCTTTTTTCAGTTGACGAGCTTCCCCGTCTTTTAACTCTGGATAAACTTTACTCCAATCTAATTCCTCATCAACAGGTTCGAATGCAGAAATAGCAAAAATAATTGCTTCTACAACCATACCGAAAATCAACATGTTATTACCATTAAGAGGACCTACCTCCATGTGAGTGATCTTAAATAAAGCTCCTAAGATAACGATTGAAGCTCCCATTCCATAACAGAAGTTCATTACTTTTTTTGACATTGCCATAGCCTAATAATTCTTTATAAATTTTCTTTCCAATTTTTTAACGAGCCATTTTTGCAGCATTAGTTCTTGACATAGAACCTGAAACTGACTGCACAGTTCTAAACCCAATGTAGCTTCTTGATGAATCTGCATACTCTGAATCACGAGTTGCTACTTGTAAGAAATAAGCAGGATCTCTCCATGAACCACCTCTTACAACTTTTAAAGGATTATCAGTTTGTCTATTTCTCGGTTTCATAGAAGACATAAAATCATAAGCAGAAACCTCATAAGGTGAACTAGTCCATTCGGCAACGTTACCAGCCATATTGTATAAGTTATATCCATTTGGAGGATATGATCTTACATCTGCTGTATATAAAGCGCCATCAACCGCATAGTCAAAACGAGTTGGTTTAAAGTTTGCCATAAAGCAACCTCTTTCATCTGTTGCATAAGGTCCTCCCCAAGGATACATAGCTCCTTCAAGACCACCACGAGCAGCATATTCCCATTCACTTTCCATTGGTAAACGGAACTCGTGAACTTCTTGTGTTTGATTATTTGTACGTAAAAAAGTATTCTTATACATTGTTCTCCAAGCAGCAAAAGCTTTTGCTTGATACCAGCTTACACCAACTACAGGATACTCTCCAAAAGCCTCATGCCAAAAGTAATCGTTGTGCATTGGCTCATTATAAGAATACTGGAATTCTTTAATCCAACGTGTAGTATCAGGATAGATTAAAAGTGTCTCCGTTTTCAAGTGTCTTTTGCGTTTACTACGTGGATCTGTACCTTGATCTCTTGTTGCACCTTCCACGTCAACGTAAGTATACTTAAATTTCAACTTAGACACATCGAATGTAGTCATTCCATTATATGTTTCAGAAGCAGGGATATAAAGAGAATCCATTACCTCTACATAATACTCATCTGGAAATTTACTATTATTCGTAACCACTGGCACTTTTTTATTCAAACGACGACCAGAGTAAATATCATCACTCATTTCCATACTATAGTAATTATCATACATATAGCGTTGGTATGGTGTCATTTTATCTAAATTTTCTTCTGAATCTAAAAAAGCATAAGCCCCTATTCCACCAGCATCTTTATTCATCCCCATATCATCAGCCATGATAGCTAATTTAGTACGAGTAATTGAATCTTTTACCCATTCAACGAATTTTCGGTACTGGTTATTACTTACCTCTGTCTCGTCCATATAAAACGATCCAATCGTAACAGTTTTTGTAGGAGCATCTTGTGCACCTAAGAAGTCTTCATTAGCCTGTCCCATTGTAAAAGTTCCTCCTGGAACTAATGACATGCCATGCGGTTTTGTGTTACGCCATCTTTTACCTTCTACACCTCCCATTAACTCACCTCGATCTCCACCTGCTCCACAACTGAACATCAAAGCCGCCAAAACTCCTAACGTAATTATCTTCTTCATATAATTTTAGGTTTATATATACAATTTTTCTTTACTACTATTTAAAGTTAATTTTTTCTTATTTCTTTCAATAAACAAAGCTAAAGATTAATTTACATTAATTCTTCTCAAAAAAAACTTTTTTTTTACAACATACTCCTTTTTAGAGCTTTCCACCATCTTTCTGGTATTTCTTGCTTAGTTGCCATCAAATATTCTTCTTCGTTACACGGCATTAAAGAAATTCCTTTGCTATTCTCAAATTCTACAATGCCATTTTCTACCCACCAGCGACCAGAAATGTCACTTTTATAGAAAATCAAATCCTCGTAGCCTTCAATAGGAACTATAAATTTCAAATAATTTGCGCGTCTTTCAAAAGGATACTCTCCTGTGCGATAATTATATCCCTCTATAAAATACCAAATGATTTGTGCTATTAATAACGCTTCATTCTTTGTATTATTATAATTGAATATTCCAAAAGTTGAAACTCTATCACTCAACCCTGCGTATCGACCTAATGCACATATCTCTTTACCATCAAAGCCATTTGGGTTAAAAGTGATGTGATTACCCGAATCACCCGATTTGACAACCCCCATATCAATGCTTACTATATCGGCATCTCTCAGCACTGGCTCTGCTATTTTTAAATTTGCAGAAACCTCACCTACGCGATAAGCTTCAAAATATAAGCTATCTATTAAATCTATTTCTTCTTGTGAATTATAAAACGTTTGATAACCTAAGTTTGCATAGTTAAACAAATTCACAGGTTCCTCTAAAATAATACGAGAAAGAAAACTTTCAACTGATAAATTAGCTCCTTTTGCTACATCTAACTTAGAGTCGATTGTCACGATATTTACCAACTTATTCAAATCATCGTATGCGCGATACATTCCGTAAGTCAAGTCTTGAGACCCACCTATAACAATTGGCAATACATTATTCTTAATCAAATCACTTACGATAGATTTGACAACGAAATGAGTATCTTCTATTGTATCACCAGGTAATATATCTCCAAAATCAATAATTCGAAGACCCCAGTTACCAGGATATAATGCATAGAGTGCTTTTCTAATTTTAGAAACATCAACAACAGTTAAATCTTCTTGACCAGCTCCTCTATTATCGCCAATACCAATTATAGCAATTTGATACTTGTCATAATCAAAAAACTCTTTTTCGCGATAGTATGTGACTTTCTTACCTAATGTCTGACTAGGCAATCCATCGATGTAATCAACCACATCATCACTTAAAGGCACTAACAACTCGTACATCATAAATTACTTTTTTGTTTTCTTTGTAGTCGTAGTTTTCTTAGTTGCTGTCTTTTTTGTTGTCGCTTTCTTAGCTGCTGTTTTCTTTGCTGGAGCTTTTGCCTCAATCATAGCTTTCACTTGATCCAAAGTTAAAGCAGCTGCATCAACATCCTTCGACAATTCTATTTTCGTTTTCCCTTGCAAGATAACAGATCTCCCCCATCTTGCTTTTTCAACGCGAATCCCTTCAGCAGACCAATCGTGAATAACTTTATCCTTCTCTTTTTGAATTTTATCTTCAATTAATTCAATAATATCAGCTTGAGATAAATTGTCAAAATTATATTTTTTATTCACATTGATAAAAATGCCATTCCACTTTAAGTATGGGCCAAATCTACCAACGCCTTTTTGAACATCCATTCCTTGAAAAGTAGCAATAGGTGCATCTGCTTCCTCTTTCTCTTTTATTAGCTCAACCGCTCTTTCAAACGACACATCTAATGGTTCTTCTCCTTTTGGCAAAGAGATAAAAACTTTACCTACGCGAACATAAGGTCCAAAGCGGCCGTTATTTACCTCTACTTCTTCTCCTTTATATTCTCCTAACTGTTTAGGTAATAAAAACAATGTCAATGCTTCTTCCAAGCTAATAGTACCAATATTCTGGTCAGGTCCTAAACTTGCAAATTGTTTATTCTCGTCTTCAGCATCACCAATTTGAGCCATCGGTCCAAATTTACCCAGACGAACCAATACAGGCTTACCTGTTTTAGGATCCTCTCCTAAAATACGCTCTCCAGATTCTCTTTCAGCGTTTTCTTCAACATTCTTAACTGTAGGGTGAAAATGATCGTAAAACTCCTTCATCATTTTAGCCCAATCTGCATTTCCAGCAGCAATCTCATCGAAATTCTCCTCAACTCTCGCTGTGAAGTTATAGTCTAAGATTGTTTGAAAATTCTTAACTAAGAAATCATTTACAATAATTCCAATATCTGTAGGTACTAACTTACCTTTATCCGATCCTGTTTTCTCAACTAAATTCTTTGTGCGAACGCCATCATTCCCCAATTCCAACAATTTATACTCGCGTTCTTTTCCTTCAGCACTTCCTTTCTCAACATAATTACGAGCTATAATAGTTGATATCGTTGGTGCATAAGTTGACGGTCTACCAATCCCTAACTCCTCTAATTTCTTTACTAATGAAGCTTCTGTATATCTTGCTGCAGGTTTACTGAATCGCTGAGTTGCCACTAAAGTCTTTCTCATCAACTCCTCTCCTACTTTCAACGCTGGCAAAATTCCTTCTACTTCTTCATCTTCCTCATCGTGTCCTTCCAAATATACCTTTAAGAAACCGTCAAAAAGTAAAACCTCACCAGTAGCTGCAAATTGATCTTGAAATTTATTCGAAGCTATGCGAACATTTGTTCTTTCAAGTTTAGCATCACTCATTTGAGAAGCAAGCGTACGCTTCCATATCAAATCATATAAACGAGCTTGATCTCTATCTACAGGTGCATTGTGCAAGGCCATATTTGTAGGGCGAATAGCTTCGTGAGCTTCTTGTGCTCCTTTACTCTTTGTTGTATATGTTCGCGGTTTAGAATACTGAGCACCATACGATTTAGAAATTTCATCTGCCGCAGCTTTCATAGCTTCTTGCGAAAGATTCACACTATCCGTTCTCATATAAGTAATCAATCCACTTTCGTATAATCGCTGAGCTAAAGTCATCGTTTGACTTACCGAAAAATACAGCTTACGCGCTGCCTCTTGCTGTAAGGTAGAGGTAGTAAATGGTGCAGCAGGAGACTTCTTAGCTGGCTTAGTTTCTAAGTCGCTAATTTGATATCTACTGCCAATATTTAGTTCTAAAAACTGTTTAGCTTCTTGTTCTGTAGCAAAGTTCTTTGCCAACTTCGCTTTTACAGTCTTACCTTCAGCGGTAGCAAATTCAGCTACTACATGATAAGACGATGCAATATTAAACTCGTTGATTTCTTTTTCGCGTTCCACAATTAGTCGAACAGCTACAGATTGAACACGTCCAGCAGATAACCCTCCTTTTACTTTTTTCCATAGTACAGGAGAAAGTTCATATCCTACCAAACGGTCTAAAATACGGCGAGCTTGTTGAGCATTTACAAGGTTATAGTCAATTTGTCTAGGGTTCTCAATCGCTTTTACAATGGCAGATTTAGTAATCTCGTGAAAAACAATTCGCTTTGTTTTATCAGCATCCAATTTTAATTCTTCAGCTAAATGCCATGCTATAGCTTCTCCCTCACGGTCCTCATCGGAAGCTAACCAAACTGTCTCAGCTTTCTTTGACAAATCTTTTAACTTCTTAACAACTGCTTTTTTATCACTCGATACTTCATATGAAGGTTTAAACCCATTATTGACATCTACGCCAATTTCCTTAGAAGGTAAATCCGCAATATGTCCATAACTAGATTCTACTTGATAATCTTTCCCTAAAAATTTTTCTATAGTTTTTGCCTTAGCTGGTGACTCAACAATCACTAAATTTTTTGCCATACTTCATTATTTTGTGAAGCAAAAATATATGATTTTTTTGAATATATCCGTGCCACTACTTATTAATGCATCTTTTAACTAATATGCCAGCATACAATAATTGCATTAATCATCAAATTATTCGTAAAATAAACCAACATTACAGCAATAAACCGATATATTGATTTTTTTTACAAACAAAATCAGAAAATTACACAATTTAATAACAATTCTCTACCTTTTTCAATTCTCACCTCTATCTATACTTTTAAATCTCCTGATATCTCAAAACATTCTTAAAACTTGACGTACCATGAAAAATGGTCAATAGTATATATACGATACTCTAAAAATACTTAATAAGAGATAAGGTATAACAATAGTCAGAGAAGAATCCCAAACCTATCTAAATCAAATACAGCAAACAAACTCATTTCGTCAACTGGTCAATATGCTCCAAAACTTTCTTACCAAACATTTAGATAACTACAACACCCCTATACTAATGTGAATTTGATTTAATAAAAGAAAAACAGTATAACTTTTAAGCTATTTATTTACGGGTATCTATTTACTCTAAAAGAGTTACTCTATCCAATCTAATGACGAAATCACCAAAATTGACGAGCACGTTTACGAACCTTAAAAAACAGATTCGCTTGATTTAATAGAGGGGTTTTCTTGCACTTTCTTGGGGAATCCTTGCACTTTTCTTGGGGTTTTCTAGCCCAGAGAGGGGTTTTCTCGAAGAAAGGTGCAAGAAACCCCCAAGCAATGCCCTCTCATCTCCGTACAAAACGATAGGTAGATTATCAACAGATAAAAGGAAGTAACAAACAGATAGTTTAGATCAAATTCAAGTTATCTTATACAATTGATACTCGTTTATAAGTACATCGCTTGTTTCATATTTGAAAATAAAAACAAGAAAAGATCGCTGCCCAACTTACCAAAAACAACAAACTACACTCAACCAAAAGGTAGATAGAAATTTCGCCAATTACCTTCTAAAACTACCGTTAATACATACTCACGCAAATTCACTCAACACTTCTTCAACTATCTTCCAAGATTACTCAACCTAAGTAGCTGTTTCTTGAATAAATACTGAATCAGTATTGAAGACACCTTGAATATATAATCACCGGAACAACCACTTTACCAAAACAGCCTAAAACGCTTTATGGTCATCTCTCCAATCAAGCATTGCAGTATCACTTTCTCAATTACTACTAACCCTCCGCATCTAAAGGCATCCTAAAAAAGACAGAAACAAACTACTGCTGTCAACTTGTCAGTTGCACAAAAAAAAGTATCTTTGCCCAAAATGTAGAACACCCTTTGAACAATCTTATGGAAAAGGTAATTGACGAAAATAAACAAGGAACAAGCTTACAATTAGAGCAAAAACAAGACAACAGTAAAAAACTTTTTATTGAAAGTTACGGATGTCAAATGAACTTCTCTGACAGTGAAATTGTTGCTTCGATCCTATCAAATGAAGGATATAACACCACAAACAATTTAGAAGAAGCTGACTTAGTATTAGTAAACACCTGCTCTATCCGCGATAAAGCAGAACAAACAGTACGCAAGCGCTTAGACCAATACAATCAAATCAAAAGAAAGAATCCTGGTATGAAAGTAGGAGTATTAGGATGTATGGCGGAGCGTTTAAAAAGTAAATTCTTAGAAGAAGAGAAAATTGTAGACATGGTTGTAGGACCAGATGCTTACAAAGATTTACCTAATTTATTAAAAGACGTAGACGAAGGTAGAGATGCTATTAATGTGATTTTATCGAAAGATGAAACTTACGGAGATATTGCACCTGTACGTTTACAAAGTAATGGAGTAACTGCTTTTGTTTCAATCACAAGAGGATGCGACAATATGTGTACTTTCTGTGTAGTACCATTTACAAGAGGAAGAGAGCGAAGCCGTGACCCACAAAGTATTATAGAAGAAATACAAGACTTATACGAAAGAGGTTTTAAAGAGGTAACCCTATTAGGACAAAACGTAGACAGTTACCTTTGGTATGGAGGAGGACTTAAGAAAGACTATGAAAAAGCTACTGAAATGCAAAAAGCAACAGCAGTAGACTTTGCACAACTTTTAGACACATGTGCTACCACATTTCCAAAAATGCGCTTCCGTTTTTCTACTTCAAACCCACAGGACATGCACATTGAAGTGATAGAGACTATCGCTAAGCACGAAAATATATGTAAATACATTCACTTACCTGTTCAATCGGGAAGTACGCGTATTTTAGAAGCGATGAACCGTCAACATACAAGAGAGGAATACATGGCACTTGTAGATAAAATCTATGAGTTAATTCCCGACATTTCACTTTCTCAAGATATGATTACAGGTTTCCCTACAGAAACAGATGAAGACCACAAAGACACTTTATCACTTATGGAATATGTACGATATGACTTTGGATTTATGTTTGCCTATTCTGAAAGACCTGGAACATTAGCTGCTCGAAAATTAGAAGATGATGTACCAGAAGAAGTTAAAAAACAACGATTGACAGATATAATTACGCTACAAAACAAAATCAGCTTAGAACGCACTCAGCGCTTTGTTGGAACTACAGTAGAAGTATTAATTGAGAAAACATCTAAGCGTTCAGAAGATGAATGGTCTGGGCGTAATTCACAAAATACAACAACTGTATTCCCTAAAGAGAATTACAAAGTGGGAGACTTCGTATTAGTAGAGATTACAGATTGTACTTCTGCAACTTTAATTGGAAAAGCTGTAGGGTACTCTCCAATGCAAGCATAGTTATATCAACAAAAAGATAAAGAAGTAAAAAACCTATGGAAAATGTTCAAGCAATTAAACAACGCTTTGAGATTATTGGTAATGATCCTAAACTGAATAGAGCTATTCAAAAAGCAATTCAGGTGGCTCCTACTGATATTTCCGTACTTATTACAGGAGAAAGTGGTGTAGGTAAAGAGAGTATGCCTAAAATCATACACTCGCTATCTCACCGAAAACACGGAAAATACATTGCAGTCAACTGCGGAGCTATTCCAGAAGGAACAATAGACAGTGAACTATTTGGACACGAAAAAGGGGCTTTTACGGGTGCAGTAGGTACCCGTGAAGGATACTTTGAAGAAGCTGATGGAGGTACTATTTTCTTAGACGAGGTTGGAGAACTTCCCTTGACTACACAAGTACGTCTATTACGTGTTTTAGAAAACGGAGAATTCATTAAGGTAGGTTCATCTAAAGTACAAAAAACAGATATTCGAATCATTGCTGCTACAAACGTGAATATGATCGAAGCGATTGAAAAAGGAAATTTTAGAGAAGACTTATATTATCGTCTAAGTACCGTTGAAATAACTTTACCTCCCCTTCGCGAAAGAGGAGAGGATATTCATTTGCTTTTTAGAAAATTTGCTTCAGATTTTGCTCACAAATACAAAATGCCGCCTATCAAATTAGAAGCGGATGCAGCAAATTATTTAGTGCGTTACCGCTGGGATGGTAACATCCGACAGCTGCGCAACGTAGCAGAGCAGATTTCCGTGTTAGAGACAAATAGAAACATATCATTAGCTGTACTGCAATCTTATTTGCCTAATCACGATAGACAAGTCCCTTCAATTGTTAATGGCAAAAAGGCAGAATCAGATTTCAGCAATGAAAGAGAGATTCTGTACAAAGTATTATTTGACATGAAAAGCGATTTGACTGACCTTAAAAAGCTTACCTTAGAATTGTTGAAGCACGACAGCAGTCAAGTGCAAGAAACAAATCAGGGGTTAATTCAACGCATCTATGGCAGTAAACCAAGTGAACCCGCAGAAGCATCGTTCCAGAAAAACATTACAGAACTTAGTCTTCTTCCTGCAAGCGATCACAGTAATCACACACCTAATTTTCACCATGCTACAATAGCAGATGACGAAGATGACGACAATGATTATTTACTCGCAGAAACAATCGAAGAGGAACCGCTAAACTTAGAGGAACAAGAAGTTGAACTAATTCGAAAAGCCTTGGAAAAGAACAAAGGTAAACGTAAAGCTGCCGCTGATGAACTCGGTATTTCAGAAAGAACACTCTACAGAAAAATTAAACAATACAATCTATAATCTATGAAAATAAAGAATTTAATCCTTATTTTACTTCCAGTACTATTTTTTAGTAGTTGTAAATATTATAACTTTACAGGAACAGGTAAGATAGATGCTGACTCCTTTCAAGTAAATTTCTTTCAAAACAATGCAGACTTAGTAGAGCCTGGTATTGAACGTACATTTACTATGGCTTTGCAAGATTTAATACAAAATCAAACGAGTTTAAGCCTTACCAATGAAGGAGGAGATTTAATCTACGAAGGAGAGATCGTTGATTACCGCATTAGTCCGACAACGGCTACTGCTGACCAACGCGCAGCACAAAACAGATTGTACATTGCTATAAATGTTCGATTTATCAATAAAAACACACCTGAAGATGATTTTGAAAAGAGATTTTCTTTCTACTACGACTATGATGCTAATGTGCAACTGGCTGGTGCAAGTTTGACAGAAGCATTAGACGTAATATACGAGAGAATCACACAAGATGTATTCAATGAGTCTTTAGCTAAATGGTAAACACAAGGAATTTGAATAAAGAAAAAATAAATATTGCCTTAATAAATTCAACTCTTATTGAAGCAGATGATTTACAATCATTTGAAGAAGTATTAGAGGAATATCCCTATTTTCAATCTATTCGAACTTTGCACCTAAAGTGTTTATACCAAAACAAAAGTGAAAGATATAATACAAATCTGAAAAAGACGGCTGCTCATACGCTTGATCGAGATATCTTATTTGAATTCATAACTTCCGATAGTTTCATTAATTATCCCATCTCAATTGAGAATGATGCGATTGAAAAAGAAAGTGACATCACTCTACCTATACCAGAAGAAGAGAATATAGAGTCACAGAACACTTCAGTTGCTGTAGAAAAAGACGCTATTTTATCTACAGAAACCGAACAAAAAACAGGTGATGATAACGAAGATCTTTCACCTTCTGAAACGCAGACTACGGATCTTCCAATAGAAGTAGAGAAAGCAGGACAAACCAAAGTAGAACAACTCGAGGATAAATTAGAAATAGGGAAACCTTTAACAATTACCGAAAACGAAAAATATTCGTACGAAGAGTGGTTAAAAATATCTTCATTTCCTCCTATTGACAGAGAAAAAGAATCTATTTTAACGGAAAATGAAAAAAAATTAGAAGAAGAACGAAGAAAAAAATTAACGCTTATAGATCGATTTATTGAAACAAATCCTAAAATTGTTCCAACCAAAAAAGCGACGATAAGCCCCGCAAACATTGAGACCAGCGTACAAGAGAACACGAGTTTAATGACAGAAACTTTAGCAAAAATTTATCTTGAACAAAAAAAATATCAAAAAGCAATACAAGCTTATGAGATTTTAATTTTGAAATATCCAGAAAAAAGTAGTTTCTTTGCAGACCAAATATTAGATATAAAAGCGTTACAACAACATAATAGTTTATAACATGAACACATCATTTACAATATTCCTAGTACTGATAGCAATCGTATGTTTCCTACTTATTGTAGTAATTATGGTACAAAATCCAAAAGGAGGAGGATTAGACTCATCATTTGGAGGTTCGACTGTGGCAGGAGGTGTAAAAAATACAAACGATTTCCTTGATAGAAGTACATGGTTCTTAGGAGCTACATTAATTGTTTTAATTTTAATGTCAAGTTTAAGTACAGGAGGAGGAGTTTCTGGAGATTCTAAATTATTAGATCAAAACGCTACTATTCCAACAAGTACAAATGTTACTATTCCTACGGAAAACAATACACCTGCAGAACAAGCTCCTGCAAGTGACAATACACAAGAATAATTAGTATTACCTCATTATAATTCAAATGCCGGCTGTCAAGCTGGCATTTTTTTTTGTCCTTTACTGACAAAATATGATTTGGCACACTTTATGTCTAATCTATAAGCATTATAAATAAAATTCAATTTCATAAACTATATTAAATTATGGCATTAAATATTAAACCACTTGCAGACAGAGTTCTTATTGAACCACTACCAGCAGAAACTAAAACTGCTTCAGGTATTTTCATTCCAGACAATGCAAAAGAAAAACCACAAAGAGGTACAGTAGTAGCGGCAGGAAACGGCACTAAAGATCACGAAATGACTGTAAAAGTAGGTGACATTGTACTGTATGGTAAATATGCTGGAACAGAGCTAAAATTTGAAGGTAAAGATTACCTAATTATGCGTGAAGACGACATACTTGCAATTGTTTAAAACAAATTGAATCATTAACAACTAAATCAGATCAAAAATGGCAAAAGATATTAAATTCGACATCGAAGCGCGCGAAGGTTTAAAACGTGGAGTGGATGCATTAGCAAATGCTGTAAAAGTAACATTAGGTCCAAAAGGTAGAAACGTAATTATCGGTAAATCATTTGGAGCTCCAGTAGTAACTAAAGATGGTGTTTCTGTAGCTAAAGAAGTAGAGCTTGAGAACACACTTGAAAATATGGGAGCGCAAATGGTAAAAGAAGTTGCTTCTAAAACGAATGATTTAGCTGGTGACGGAACTACTACTGCAACAGTATTAGCACAAGCAATCGTTAAAGAAGGACTTAAAAACGTTGCAGCTGGTGCAAATCCAATGGACTTGAAACGCGGTATTGACAAAGCGGTTGAAATTATCGTAGAAGAGCTAAGAAAACAAGCACAAGAAGTTGGTGGGTCAATGGACAAAATCAAACAAGTAGCTTCTATCTCAGCAAATAACGACGATTTCATTGGTGAATTAATAGCTCAAGCTTTTGAAAAAGTTGGAAAAGAAGGTGTTATCACAGTTGAAGAAGCAAAAGGTACTGAGACTTATGTAGATGTAGTGGAAGGAATGCAATTTGACAGAGGTTATCTTTCTCCATACTTTGTAACTAATTCAGAAAAAATGGAAGTAGAGCTTGACTCTCCTTACATTCTATTATACGACAAAAAAGTTTCTTCTTTAAAAGAGCTTTTACCAATATTAGAACCAATAGCTCAATCAGGAAAACCACTTTTAATCATTGCTGAAGACGTTGACGGAGAAGCTCTATCAACATTAGTAGTGAACAAATTAAGAGGTGCCTTGAAAATTGCAGCTGTAAAAGCTCCAGGGTTTGGAGATAGAAGAAAAGCAATGTTAGAAGATATTGCAATCTTAACAGGTGGTGTTGTAATTTCAGAAGAGCAAGGATACACATTAGAGAATACTACTTTAGAAATGCTTGGTACTTGTAAACGCGTAAGCATTGATAAAGATAACACTACTATTGTTAGTGGAAGTGGTGATACTGAAATGATTAAAAACAGAGTAAACCAGATAAAAGCTCAAATGGAAGTTACTACTTCTGATTATGACAAAGAAAAATTACAAGAGCGCTTAGCTAAGTTAGCTGGTGGTGTTGCTGTTCTTTTTGTTGGAGCTGCTTCTGAAGTTGAAATGAAAGAGAAGAAAGATCGCGTAGATGATGCTTTACACGCAACAAGAGCTGCAGTGGAAGAAGGAATCGTTGCTGGTGGAGGTGTTGCTTTATTAAGAGCGAAAGATGCATTAGCAAACATTAAAGTAGAAAATGCTGATGAAGAAACTGGAATCGCTATCGTAGCTAAAGCAATCGAGTCTCCATTGAGAACAATTGTTGAAAATGCTGGATTAGAAGGTTCTGTTGTTGTTGCTAAAGTATTAGAGGCTAAAGAAAACTTCGGATACAACGCTAAGACAAATGAATATGTAGATATGTTACAAGCTGGTGTAATCGATCCTAAAAAAGTAACAAGAGTTGCATTGGAAAATGCTGCTTCTGTTTCAGGAATGATCTTAATCACTGAGTGTGCTTTAGTTGATATAAAAGACGAGAGCGGTGCAGGAATGCCTATGGGAGGCGGAATGCCAGGTATGATGTAATACATTCATTGTATATAAAACTAAAAAGCGGTTTAGAATTAATTCTAAACCGCTTTTTTTATCATTAACAGTCGCCATTGAGCAGTCAACATGCGACTATTCTTCAATACCTTTAGAAGGTTGTTATTTCTTTCAATTCAGCGATAGTTGATTTCGGATCTTGTGATTTAAAAACAAAACTACCTGCTACTAACGCAGCTGCTCCAGCCTCTACTAAGGCTTTAGCATTCTTACTCGTAACTCCTCCGTCAATTTCAATAATAGTATTAGCCCCTTTATCCTGAATCAACGCTTGTAATTTACGCACTTTAGCATAGGTATTCTCTATAAAGCTCTGACCTCCAAATCCAGGATTAACACTCATGATTAATACCAAGTCCAAATCTTGAATAATATCCTCTAACACACTTACAGGAGTATGTGGATTAAGTGCTACACCCGCTTTCATTCCCTCCGCTTTGATTGCTTGAACTGTACGGTGAAGATGTGTACATGCCTCGTAGTGCACTGTCAAAATATCAGCTCCTAAGTCTTTAAATGTCTTGATATATCGATCAGGATCGACAATCATTAAGTGAACATCTAATACCTTCTTGGCATGTTTACCAATAGCCTCTAAGACAGGCATACCAAAAGAAATATTAGGAACAAAAACTCCGTCCATAATATCGATGTGAAACCAATCTGCTTGGCTTTCATTAATCATTTCAACATCGCGTTGTAAATTTCCAAAGTCTGCAGCAAGTACAGATGGAGCAATAACTGTATTTTTCATATTCTTGTGTTGTTTCAACAAAGATAAAACTATTAACTCTAAACAAAAAAAGCCTTAGTGCATACTGCAAAAAGACTTCTATTATTGTCGATTATTTTATAAATTGAACTTCAAATAATTCTGTGAAATACTTGAGAATCTTACTGCGAACCTCATCCTCATCGACACGCTCTACCCCCAACTCTACATTGAGTGATGTTACACCTTTTCCGCGTATTCCACATGGGATAATATTGTCAAAATAACCCAAATCCGAATTGACATTCAGTGCAAAACCGTGCATAGTTACCCATCTAGAAGCTCTTACTCCCATTGCGCAAATCTTGCGGGCAAATGGCGTACCTGCATCTAACCATACTCCTGTTTCACCTTCACTTCTACCTGATTCAATACCGTAATCTTTCAAGACTAATATCATTGTTTCTTCCAGTAAACGCAAATATTTATGTATGTCTGTAAAAAAATTCTCTAAGTCTAATATTGGATATCCTACAATCTGTCCAGGTCCATGGTAAGTAATATCACCACCTCTATTGATTTTATAAAAAGTCGCACCTTTTTCTTTCAACTGTTGATCGTTCAAAAGCATATTGTGCACATCTCCACTTTTACCAAGTGTATAAACGTGGGGATGCTCTACGAAAACAAAATAATTCTCTGTTGCATCATTTTTGTTCTCACGTCTATTCGCAACTTTTACATCTAAAATAGACTGAAATAATTGTTCTTGATAATCCCATGTTTCTTTATAATCTTTTTCTCCAAGATCAATTAATTTTATTTGTTTATTCATTACGTTCTAATTATCGATTATATTTTGGGTTATTCAATATTACAAGAGCACCAATAATTCCGGGAATCCAAGCTGCTAAAGTCAATAAAAAAACAATTACAATAGACCCACAACCTTTATCTAAAACTGCTAAAGGTGGGAATATAATAGCTAAAATAACTCTCCAAATACTCATACTCAATATTTTTATCTTACAAATTTCGTCATTTTTAAACAAAGAAAATAATCTTTTATCTCTTACTAAGATATGAATTCGAAAAATACCAAACAATAATGACAATATTGCTTCATTTGAGAGAATAGTAATTGCCGCATTTTCAAAGAATAGCTATATTTGCCTTTTAAATTAATTCACAATTATTATGCAACTTTCAGAACAAGAAATCATCAGAAGAGAAAAGCTGAGCAAACTACATGAGCTTGGCGTGAATCCTTATCCTGCAAACCTATTCCCTGTTGATCATACATCGAAACAGGTGAAGAACGATTTTCAAGAAGGTAAGAAGGTAATTGTGGCAGGAAGATTAATGTCTTCAAGAATTCAAGGAAAAGCTTCATTCGCTACTATACAAGATAGCGAAGGTAAAATACAGTTATACATCAACAGAGACGAATTATGTCCTGGAGAAGATAAAACACTATATAACGAAATCTATAAAAAATTAATTGATTTAGGTGATATCGTTGGTATAGAAGGAGAGTTATTCACTACGCAAGTAGGCGAAAAAACAGTACGCGTAAAAGGTTTGCATTTACTAAGCAAATCACTACGACCATTACCTCTACCAAAAACCGATGCAGAAGGCCACACATTTGATGCCTTTACAGATCCTGAGTTGCGCTATAGAATGCGTTATGTAGATTTAGTAGTAAACCCTCAAATTAAAGAGACGTTCATCAAGCGTACAAAACTGTTTAACGCGATGCGTAATTTCTTTAATGAAGCTGGTTATATGGAAGTTGAAACTCCTGTTCTTCAGTCTATCCCTGGAGGTGCGGCTGCTCGTCCATTTATGACTCATCACAATGCTTTAGACATTCCACTATACTTGAGAATTGCCAATGAACTATACTTAAAGCGATTAATCGTTGGTGGATTTGACGGGGTATATGAGTTCGCTAAAAACTTCCGTAATGAAGGAATGGATAGAACACATAACCCTGAATTTACAGTTATGGAAATCTATGTAGCTTACAAAGACTACAATTGGATGATGGACTTTACAGAGCGTTTATTAGAACATTGTGCAACAGCAGTTAATGGGACACCAGTAGCTAAGTTTGGAGAACACGAAATTAACTTCAAAGCTCCTTACAAACGCATCACTATGGCAGATTCTATTAAAGAATTTACAGGTTTTGACATCACAGGAAAGACAGAGGATGAAATTCGCCAAGCTGCTTTAGGCATGGGAATCCCTGTAGATGAAACAATGGGTAAAGGAAAACTTATCGATGAGATTTTCGGTGAGAAATGTGAAGGTAATTATATTCAACCGACATTCATTACAGACTATCCAAAAGAAATGTCTCCATTGACAAAAGCACATAGAGATAATCCAGAACTTACAGAGCGCTTTGAATTAATGGTTTGTGGTAAAGAAATTGCAAATGCTTATTCAGAGTTAAATGACCCAATCGATCAAAGAGAGCGTTTTGAAGCACAAATGGCTTTAGCTGATCGCGGAGATGACGAGGCTATGTTCATTGATCAGGACTTCTTACGTGCTCTTGAATTTGGTATGCCTCCAACTTCTGGAATGGGAATTGGTATGGACCGTTTAATTATGTTCTTAACCAATAATCCTTCTATTCAAGAGGTATTATTCTTCCCACAAATGAGACCAGAAAAAACAGCTCCTGCAGTAGAGCTAACTGATGAAGAAAAAATCATTATTCAAATTTTAGAGAATAACGATAATAAAGTGGAGTTGGGTGCTTTAAAAGAGCAAGCTGCACTAAGTGGAAAGAAATGGGATAAAGCAATGAAAAGTCTTTCTTCACATGCCTTGACAAAAGTAGAAACAGAAAACGACATTAAATACGTTGTTTATACAAATTAATATAAATAGAAAAAGGAACTCAATGAGTTCCTTTTTTTTATTATTTACAATTGAGGATTAGCGATAAACTGATGATCTGTCAAAGTCTTTAAAAATCGAATAATGGCATGCTGTTCATCACTGGATAATTCAATACCTATACGACCATCTTTTCTCTTTAAAAGAGGATCCAAAGTTTCGCTATCCACTATTCCATTAGTATAAAACGCTAAAACCTCCTCTAATGTATTAAAACGCCCATCGTGCATATATGGCGCTGTCAACTCAACATTTCGCAAACTACTTACCTTAAAGGCAAATTTGTCTTCATCAAAACCAGTAACCTCATATCTTCCCAAATCATTTAATTTCTCATTAACCTGTAAACCGTTGTTTCTAAAACTTTGATCAGTAAACAAATCTGTACTGTGACAAGCTGCACACTTCTGCTGAAACAACTGCAGTCCTGTTTTCTCAATCTGACTCAATGTACCTCCCTTTTCTCCTCGAACATATCGGTCATATCTCGAATTACTTGAAATCATCACTGCCATATATTGTGCCAATGCTTTCAACATACTGGTAGAAGTGATTTCTCTATCATTAAAAGCTTTTTCAAACAAACTCCTATACATCGGCTCACTTCTCAATTTCTCCACAATTGAAGGAAGATTCTCACGCATTTCAACTTCATTGTGAATAGGAACAATAGGCACCATTTCCAAGTTATTTGACGCCCCATCATAGAAATACTCTGTCATAAAAGCCATATTCTGAATAGCTGGAGCATTGCGCTTGCCTACCAGACTATCTATACCAATACTAAAGGCTTTTCCATAATCAGAGAAAGCAAACTCTTTTATATGACAACTGGCACATGAAATAGTATTATCTGCTGATAACCTCACATCGTGAAACAAGACTTTACCCAGTTCTATTCGAGATTTCTTTAACCCGTTATTGACATACTGGTAACTAAGAGAAGGAAAGTTACTGGGAATAATGAGTTCATAGGCATCGTCAATATCATCAGAATAACGCTCAGATTGATCTTTAGAACAACTTAATAGCAATAAACATAAACTGATAAATACACACTCTTTAAACATGGTACAAACAATGTTTAGACAAAAAGGAAAGGTGCTGCCTTTCCTTTTTGAAACTATAATTCTATTCTTTATCAATCACAATACTTCGTATGTTAAACATCGTCTGAGCATTCTGCATAATCTTTGGCGCACGTACAGCATCAATCATAATATATGGCGATTCCTTCAACGCGATTTTGTGTGTACTGTCTAATAACTTAGATACTTCAAGATCTACATGAACAGTGGATTTATGCTTTGCACTTACAACAAAATGTTGAGGACTTTTTAATAGAACTTCTTTATAATTATCTAACTTGGAACCATGGCTACCAATGTGTAATTGAAATCCTTCCTCGTCTTGACCTCCAGTTTTAAATAAACCTTGGCAATTGATAAATTTATATCCTGTAATCCATCCCCAGATTAAATCATGTTCTTTACACAAATCCCAAAACTCTTGTTGGTCTTCCATTCCTCTCAAGTACTTCTCTTGATCCACACCTACACCAAACTTAACTTTACTATACCTTCCCGCTGGTACATTGTTAAGCGTAATTTTGAAATCCTTCGTTTTCGAATCTACAAAGAAATAACTGTCATCCTTCTTGTAAGTGAACTCTGCTCCTTTTTCATCTATTAAAACAAAGTTGCTAACTATATACTTCAGGAAAGTGATATTCAATGACTCTCCAATAGAGTTCTCTTTGTAATACTGATCATAAACTATATCCTCACCAAACATCTGATGATTAAACACAAAGGAAACTGAATTTGTTCCTTCAAGCACTTCTTCAGGAACTTCAACAACTGCGTTGTCATCACTCGAACATGACGTGAAAACAAAAGCTATAACAGCAAATAATAATATATATACTTTTTTCATTTCTAATTTTATATTAATTAATTATGGGCAATACAAGGGCCTTCCGATTAAATCGGACAACCAAAACACACGATTATAAAAGATTAGAAAATGGGTGGATCTAAAAGAGAGGATACTTGTAAATAGTTGTAATTATTGACATAACTATCCAAAGCCTCACTCCTCCATACTAAGGCTAATTCGAATGACAAATACCTGAAAGTGCCACTAACCAAGTAATCATATAAGGTATTGTATTTATCAAATACCAACTTGCCTGATTTGTCAAAAGACTTTGATAATTCATTTGACAAGTGACATTTACCATTACACTCTAATTCTGGTTTAGATACATTCTCACATAGAACTTTAGATACATACTCGTAATTAACCCAATATTCCACCAACGGTGCAACAGGGCGAAATAAAACAATAAATACTATTATGATATATATCTTTTTCACAAGACAAATTTAAAACAATGATTAAAGGCTAAACAAGAACATAGATTGAGTTTTATCTACTTTTCACTATTTACAAAATAGAACAACCGAAAAACTAAACAACAAGTCGACGGTATTCTTCAGGAGTCTTACCTTCCTGCTTCTTAAAAAATGTCACAAAGTAAGAAGTACTATCGAACTGTAATTCATTGCCAATCTCCTTTATTGTAAAAGACGTAAAGCGCAAAAGTCGCTTTGCTTCCACTATGATACGTTGACGAACAATCTGCCCCGCTGTTAATCCTCTTTCTTGTTTACACAGCTTATTCAGATAGTTCGGTGTAACACATAATTTATCAGCGTAAAAAGAAGGAGTTTTCGCCTCCTTATAAAATTGATCGACAAGGGCTACAAACTCACCTACTTTATCATTCAGTGGCTTAACTAAAGACTCACTCATAGGAACAGGGTGCTCTGTCAAATTTTGAAAGTCAAACAATAAAATATTTAAATAAGAACGCAAAACAACTTCCCTATTTTGATTGACTGATTGATACTCACCTACCATTAACTGAACCATCAAAAGCAGTTTACTCAATTGGTCATATGGCAATTTAGCATAAGGAAGCACCTCAGGTTGAAAAAAATTAAATAATCGCAGATTATTCTCGTGATAACGCTGACTAAAAAAAGACTCTTCAAAGGCAATAACATAGCCTGAACAATCTTCGAAATGTAGCTGAGCGTAATCACCAGGTTTGATAATAATAACAGTTTGATCTTGATCCGTCAAATTATACTCATTTACAGTAACTGCGTACTTTCCCTTGGTCACAATGATAATCATATAGAACTGCCCAACAAAACACTGGCTCAATAAAGGAAAATCATACACAATACTATCCGTATCACCCATAAATAGTGACGAATTACCATGTGTAAAATAAGAGATGGAACAAGATCTTATGCTTTGATTTAACATAAGATTTGAAGTATTAATTAATAATTTTATCAGCTCTAAATGAGCCTAAATTCACTAATTAATGAGAGGGGGTCTGAAAAAAAAGTCAACAAAAGTCTTTAAACTAAAAACAGTATAACTTTCTATTTTATCTTTCAATGTAGATGCAAAATTGTGAAACTCAATCTCTACCACATCAGAAAGATAATAGATAAATGAAAAAGATAAGTTACTGAGTTTTTTTGCCATATCGTTATTTTGATCCTCGGCAACCTTGGCCATTTCCTGCATCAAATAACACTTACCATTACATTCTAATTCAGGTTTTTCTTTATTAATACACAATACTGTCGAGATATACTCATAGTCGATTGCATAGTCCAAAAGAGGAACTACAGGTCGAAATAAGACAACTGTTATTATGATTAATAAAAAATTCTTCATACCACACAAATATACACAACAATCGCTGGATAACAAAAATAAAAAAAGCGCTACACTTAAAGTGTAGCGCTTTTTGAATATATAAGTATAAGTCTTATCCCAAATACGTTTTTAAAATCTTACTTCTTGAAGTATGTTTTAATCTGCGAATTGCTTTTTCTTTAATTTGTCTGACACGCTCTCTTGTCAAATCAAAAGTTTCTCCAATCTCCTCAAGAGTCATAGGGTGTTGATCTCCTAAACCAAAATACAGACGTACTACATCAGCTTCTCTTGGAGTTAAAGTTTCAAGCGCTCTCTCAATTTCAGTTCTTAGAGATTCGTGAATTAACTCTCTATCAGGGTTTGGTGATTCACCAGAACGCAATACATCATATAAGTTTGAATCTTCACCTTCAACTAATGGAGCATCCATTGAAAGATGACGTCCAGAGTTCTTCATACTCTCTTTCACGTCATTGACAGTCATATCAAGCTCAATAGCAATTTCCTCAGCAGATGGTGGTCTTTCATTTGATTGCTCAAGTAAAGCGTACATCTTGTTGATTTTATTGATTGACCCAATCTTGTTCAATGGTAGTCTTACAATTCTCGATTGTTCTGCTAAAGCAGAAAGAATTGATTGACGAATCCACCATACAGCATAAGAAATAAACTTAAACCCACGAGTCTCATCAAAACGTTGAGCAGCTTTTATCAATCCAAGGTTTCCTTCATTAATTAAATCGGGAAGTGTTAAACCTTGATTCTGATATTGCTTAGCAACAGATACAACGAAACGTAAATTTGCTTTAGTCAATTTCTCAAGTGCGCGTTGATCACCAGCTTTAATTCGCTGAGCCAATTCCACCTCTTCATCAGCCGTAATTAGGTCTACTTTACCAATTTCTTGCAAGTATTTATCCAACGATGCCGTCTCTCTGTTGGTTACCTGCTTGGTAATTTTAAGTTGTCTCATATTATTTCTATCCTTTATTTCTATTTAATGTAACATTCATTATACGTAAGTAATCATCAAAAAGTTACAACAACATACTTCTTCGACTCACTTTTAACAATACTTTACAAAAAAGCACCTAAAAGGTACAACAAACCCTTTAGGTGCTTTAAACACTTATTATGCCAATTAATAATAGTTTTCTCTACTTAATTCACACTCGTCGGCTTCAACTTCATCCAAATAGCGCTCAAGACTATCATCTAACTCTTTCATCCACGGTGTATGGTGCTCCTCTGCAGTGACACCCGTCATAACAGAAGTATATACCTTATCTCTGTAATTTAATATATTCGTTTCTTTATCACGTAGCCAACTCTTAAACATTTCAGCTACTTTATCTAAATCAAATGTAGGATAATCAGTCAGAGAAATTAATTCTTTAATATAATCCGTTTGAAAATCTACATGTTCTTCACCTGTAACTGTAGCTCTTTCTGCCTTTACCCATTTATCAATATCCATACTTCGTTCCTCTTTTGTAGGCAATGCAATTCGTCCGAGCATATAATCTCTCGCAAACCAAGCCTGGGTATCAAACATATTGAATGTATAGTACTGGTCTTGCATCCCCAAAAACAACAGTCTTTCATTATCATTGAATACAACACCTTTATAAAGGTTATCTGGGTAGAGATTATTCTTTGTCTTTAAACGCAAGTTGTCTGGTAAAAATGGAAACTTATGTTGATAACCAGTACACAAAATAACAGCATCAAACTCCTCAGAAGATCCGTCTTTAAAGTACGCTACATTATCTTCAAAATGGGTTACCAATGGTTTTTCATCTATACCCTTAGGCCATTTAGCGGCAATAGGATTGGTACGATAAGAGATAGTAACTGATTTACTGCCATGTTTAAAACATTGAACACCGATATCCTCAGCAGAATAACTACTTCCTATCAACAACAATTTTTGATCTTTAAACTGATCCGCTCCTCTAAAGTCGTGTGCATGCATCACTGTTCCAGGAAAACTATCAATACCTTTAAAATAAGGCATATTTGGAGTTGAGAAATGACCTGTTCCAACAACGAGGTAATCAAAGTATTCTTCAAAAGTTTCGTTCTTAACTAAATCGTCAAATACCACTCGAAACTGTTTCTTACTCTCTATGTAATCAACCCATCTTGCTACAGTATTAAACTTGATAAACTCTCTTGCGTTACTTTGTTTAATACGCCCTTGGATATAATCAAATAAGACTTCTCTTGGAGGATAGGAAGATATAGGTTGTTTAAAGTGATCCATAAAAGTATAATCGGCAAACTCTAAACATTCCTTTGGACCGTTTGACCATAGATACTTATACATACTACCGTGCAAAGGCTCTCCGTATTTACCTACACCTGTGCGCCAAGTATAATTCCACATTCCTCCCCAATTATCTTGTTTTTCATAGCATTTAATTTCAGGAATAGGATTCCCTTTACGTTGTTCAGACTCAAAAGCTCTTAACATTGCTAATCCACTCGGACCAGCACCAATAATACCTACTTTAAAATTTGACATATAAACATAAGTTTTTTACCCCCATCAAATAAATGATGAAGAAATTAATAAAATGATTGTTACTGAATACTCAGCCGAGATAGAACCATTAAATGTTCTAATAGACGCATCTGATATCGCGATGCTTTTTTATAAGGGTAGATTACAGAATCTACAAATTAGGATTGAATAAAATATTCAATTTGAGAAAGGCGATTTTAGCAGAACTTCTGTCTAAAATTTATCACCTTATTTTAGTAACCAAGCTAAGATACTACAAATTAGGCTTATACTAAAATACACTAACTTTAGAAAGAGTTTTACAAGTAAATTATTACCACTAATTATCATAAAAAACATGGCTTTACTACAAGAGGGTAACCCTTATATTACAAATACCCATCCAGAGTACACAGAAGTTCACAAAATATCATAAAAGTAAAAAACACACTTTTAAACATAAAAAAAGACACCTTAATAAGGTGCCTTTATAATATCAAATAACTCAATTATTTCTCTTGATTATTCTTTTTAGGAGCATCATCTTTCTTCTCCACTTTAGGAGGACGAGGCATTAAAGCTTTACGAGATACTTTAGCTTTTTTAGTTTTAGGGTCAATACCCATATACTTAACATCTAACTCATCTCCAAGCTGAAGTACATCTCCCACATTCTCTATGCGTTTCCAATCCAACTCAGATACGTGTAGTAAAGTCTCTTTACCAGGTACAAATTCAACAACTGCACCGAAGTCAAGCATCTTAACTACTTTTACGTGATAAGTTTCACCTTCAACAGGAGAGAAAGTAGTATTGCTAATCGAAGCTAATGCTTTGTCCATTCCAGCTTGATCAGTTCCCAACACTTCAATAATACCAAAGTCACCTTCTTCGTTGATAACAATTGTAGTTCCCGTTTCAGCTTGTAAAGCTTGAATGTTTTTACCTCCAGGTCCAATGATAGCACCAATAAAGTCTTTCGGAATACTAACTGTAATAATCTTCGGAGCTTTAGGTTTAACAGTAGCATTTGGAGTAGCAATAGTGTCAACTAATAATCCAAGAATGTGCATACGACCGTCGTGAGCTTGTTTTAAAGCTTGCTCCATAATCTCGTAAGCTAACCCTTCAATCTTAATATCCATCTGACATGCTGTAATACCGTCTTTAGTACCTGTAACTTTGAAGTCCATATCTCCTAAGTGATCTTCATCTCCTAAGATATCAGACAACACAGCCCAACGACCAGTTTTCGCATCAGAAATAAGTCCCATTGCAATACCTGATACAGGTTTTTCAATCTGAATACCAGCATCCATTAATGCTAATGTACCAGCACAAACTGTAGCCATAGAAGAAGATCCATTAGACTCTAATACGTCAGATACTAAACGAATAGTATACGGACAATCAGCAGGAATCATATTCTTAAGCGCACGTTGTGCAAGGTTTCCGTGTCCAACTTCTCTACGAGAAGTTCCTCTTAATGGCTTAGCTTCACCTGTTGAGAATGGAGGGAAATTATAATGTAAATAGAATTTCTCTTCACCTTGTTCACTTGGCAAATCAATAACATTAGCTTCGCGAGAAGTTCCCAGTGTTACTGTTGCTAAAGCTTGAGTTTCCCCACGTGTAAAAATAGATGAACCATGCGTAGATGGTAAATAATCAACTTCACACCAGATAGGACGAATCTCAGTAGTCTTACGACCATCTAAACGAATTCCTTGATCTAAAATTAAATTACGAACAGCTTCTTTTTGCGTTTTCTTGAAGTAAGTGCTAATAAGTTCACCTTTTTCTTCTAAGTCTTCCTCAGAAAACAAAGCTTTAACTTCTTCGTATACTTCAGCAAATTTCTCTCCACGCTCTGCTTTAGCACTTGCATGAGAAGCGATATCATAAAGTTTAGCATAAGATGCATCATAAACAATTTTCTCTACTTCAGCATCTGATGCTTCTGGTTCGTACTCACGGTAAGTAAGTCCTAATGCAGCACGCATCTTTTCTTGAGCCTCAATCTGAGCTTTAATTGCTTCGTGTGCAAACTTAATTGCTTCAATCATTTCTGCCTCAGAGATTTCTTTCATCTCCCCTTCCACCATACAAACAGAATCTTTAGATGCTCCAATCATCATATCGATGTCTGATGCTTCTAATTGCTCTTTAGAAGGATTAATGATTAATTGTCCGTCTACACGAGCAACTCTTACTTCAGAAATGTAATTGTAAAATGGAATATCCGATACAGCTAATGCTGCAGAAGCAGCCAAACCAGCTAATGCATCAGGCATAACATTCTCATCGAAAGACATAAGTGAAATCATCACCTGTGTCTCTGCGTGATAATCATCCGGGAATAAAGGACGTAAACAACGGTCTACAAGACGCATTGTCAAAATCTCTTGATCACTTGGACGAGCCTCACGTTTAAAAAAGCCTCCTGGAAAACGTCCAGCAGCAGAAAATTTTTCTCTGTAATCTACAGTTAATGGTAAGAAATCAACACCTGGATTTGCAGTACGAGCAGAAACTGCTGTTGCCAAAAGCATACAGTCTCCCATTCTTACTACAACAGATCCATCTGCTTGTTTTGCTAATTTCCCTGTTTCGATTGAGATGCTTCTACCATCACCTAAATCGATAATTTCTTTGGTTACCTTAGGAATCATATAATAATAAATACTTTAGGGTTTCTGTCTCTCCGAAGAGAGACATTAATAATTCTGTGTGTGTTGTGTTGTTGTGTTGTGTAGTTGTATGAAACCCAATGAAAAACCAGACTTTTTCTGCTAAAAGGCTAAAAAAGAAAAAGAGGCGCACAAGGGCACCTCTTCTCAATTGATTATTTTCTAATATTCAATTCCTTAATGATCTCACGGTATCTGTTGATCTCAGTATTCTTTAAATAGTCAAGAAGTCTTCTTCTTTTACCTACTAAAAGAACTAATGAACGCTCAGTGTTGTAATCTTTACGATTTCTTTTTAAGTGCTCAGTTAAGTGAGAGATTCTGTAAGTGAACAAAGCAATTTGTCCTTCAGCAGATCCAGTGTTTACAGCTTTTCCTCCGTGTTTAGCGAAGATCTCAGCTTTTTTCTCTTTTGTTAAATACATGCCAATATTTTTTAAATGATTTTTATGCGGCAATTATAGTCTATCTATAATTTGGTGCAAAGGTAATTTTATTTTCGAGAAAACACCATTAAAAATCATATTTTTTATTTCAAAGAACAAAACAACAACATTATAAAAAAGAGCTCTAATACAATTTGGCTACTTCTTTGTTTAAAGCTTCTAAAAAGCTTTTATCTTCATTCGTAAATGCGTTCAAGGTATGAGAATCAATATCTATCTGACCTATATTAATACCCTGCACAAATATAGGAACAACGATTTCAGACTTTACCGTCAAACTACATGCAATATAATTAGATTGAGCTGTAACATCATCAACGACAAAAGTTTCATTACTTAGGGCAACTTGACCACAAATCCCCTTTCCAAATGGAATTACAGTATGCTCTGTTGGCTCTCCAATAAACGGTCCTAAGTGTAATAAATCAGTTGAATGATCAGCAAAATAATAACCTACCCAATCGTAATAAGAAATAGAATCATATAACAATTCACATATTTCTTGAAGTATTTGATTTCTCGTAATATCTTTCCTTTCTAATATTACTTTTGACCTATTTAATAAGGCGACATAATCACTAGTCATATACGCAATTTTAATACAAAGACACTAAATTACGAAATATAACTCATTGTACACCATTGTATACCTGTCATTCTTTTCATTTTAAATTATAAGTACAATTAGCATTACATTCTTGTTAAAATCTCAAATATCTACCATAAGTTAAAACAAGTACTTCAAAAAACCACATCGGCTTCAAAACTTGAGAGAAGGCAAAAAGTATTAATGTCGTTTTAAAATAAAGCAAAATTAGATAAGGTAATATCCTATTTAATCATCTCTTAAAACAACAAAATCACATCCTTTAATAGAGCCTCTATGGATGCGACATGAAAAACTTAGAGATCAAAAATAACTACATTTATTTTGTGCATGAAGTTAAAATCAGTACAATCTTGATCGTACTTCCTTTGGGATTTCTGGCAGTTTGCTAAGGGTTTTCTTCGAGAAACACGCCTTTTTGCAGATAAAACCCCAAGGATACACGAAGAAAACAGCAAGAAAGTCCAACGAATCTAAGTGTTTTGCAAGCGCTTAACCATTTCTAAAGTCTTAAAATCGACAAGAAGGAGTAAGCACTTTTATTGAAATGATCTACAAATGCTAAGCAAGTGTATGTAAAGATTAATAATCTCAGACATTAAGATTATTTACAAAAAAACAGAGAAATAGTGATAGCATTACTTACTCACTCATATTAATTACATTCCTAAAGCACCATTTACACATTGTTATTTCGCTTTATACGATACTCATATATTCAAGTGCTATATATTTATTACCACACATATAGTTGCGATATAGCTCCAAATCGGACTCTTAATGTAAAAACAAAAACATTCTTATCCCTTTCAGTGATGCATGAGGTTTTAATCCTCGTCCTTACAAACTATTTGAATCTTTTGGATAAAAAACACTTCTGCTATAGATTTATAAAAATACTTCACTTATATAGACATCTATACAGCAAGACCACTATTCTACTCAACAAAGATGCTATTCCCAAAGCGCTATCTATATGCAAAATAAAAAAGCACTAATGCTGAACACTAGTGCTTTCCTCAAACAACAATATGTAATTTTGTAGCCAAACTCACAAACCACAAAATCAATTTTCTTTTTATAGCAATTCTTTCTAATCGTATTGATTCAAAAGATACTTTATCAAATCCGTTGTAGTTAACATTCCTACAAGTACCTGCCCATCTAAAACAGGTAATGCTCGAAAATCTTTTTTAACTAATATTTCAGCAGCATCCTTTATATTGTCATCTGCCTGTATCGTAGTAACATTCTTTACCATAACCTGTTCTAATGTAAACATATTATAAACGGTTGTATCCACGATATTATCATCTTCATCCGTATCAGCTAAACTGATTTTCAATAAATCTGTATAACTTAATATCCCTACCAACTTATGACCTGAAACTACAGGTAAGTGACGAATCTTGTGCATTTTAAATAACTTCTCAGCATCTGTTAATGAATCCGTCAAATTCAAGCTAACAATAGTTGAAGTCATAATTGACGAAACTGGAACTCTTTGTCTCATACCACTATCTAATTAACTTTCTACTACAAAGATAAGTTGACTAAAAAGCATAAAACATGATTTTTATCAGTAAATGGGATTTTTTACTTTATCCATTAAGGCAAAATCTTCACTTAAAACACTCTAAATCCACTATATTCAAGGTACATAAGAACTATACTTCGTATTCAAAATGTCCTAATTCTAAAGTAAAAAAAAACAATTTCACAAGTATAGAGTATAATTTAAGAGTTAAAACCACCGATAATAATCTTTCATTCGCATTTAGCATTAACTTTAAAATTTGAAAGATATGAATAGTTCTTCAACAAACCTGCTGAGAATTTAGCCATAAAATGACTACACCTAAACTGTAATAAAAGTAAATCCCAAAACAATAAACAACTCAGTACAGTGTCATAAAAAAGACCGAACTCAAGTAAAATACTTGAGTTCGGTCTTTTTTACAATAAACTTTTGAAATTAAATGAATACTAATTCCAATCTTCAATAACATGCGAGTGACCATCTTCTATTGTCACAGATATGCTCCTTGGAGCATTAGGATTTCCTCTTCCATGCTTACCTTCTTTAAACACTAAAGGAATTGGTTTCAACAAATCAAAGTGAAATGCACCTTCTTTATCTTTTACTACTTTAACTGCATCCACATAGAAGCCTTCGTCCACGTGTTCATACACAGCATCATTATAATCACTAGACTGTCTTTTTTCATTTTCTATACCCAAATTAACTGATATTATAGCTAATCTTCTTCCTCCGTCTTTTACATCCTTAGGAAAATGACCAAAGCGATTTGTAATAGTATAAAGCCCTTCTTCTACATTATTCAATGCAATTAAAAGACTTCCTCCTTTCAACTCACCGTATACTTTAGTGCGTTCTTCGTCAATTTTATCGTAATTTTCTTTAGTATCACCATAATTCACATCCCACATTTCCATATGAACACCTTTAATAGTACCATTCACTTTATCATAGCCAGTAACTGGAAGATAATTCCAATACACTAACTTTTTATCTACATCGTCAACTTTTGTATGAACCGTGAAAGTCCCATAAGATTTCACATTTACTCCTCCTTCTGTTCCACCATTAGTTTCACTATCACTTCCTTTATCATCGCTACTACAAGCAGTAAATAGAAAAGAAACTGACATAACAAGAATCATTACTTTTTTCATATTATTTTTTAATTAAATTAGTTAATAAAGCACTACTAACTTTATATTCCTCAAAGCTACGCTTTATTTTTATTTAACTATCTATTAACACATTAAACTTTAGTAACATCATATCGAAAGACCAAAAAAAAGGTAGCTACCAAAACTGGTAGCCACCTTAATTCAATCTATTTCATTCCTCGTGCATTTGAACAGAAGTTAAGTACACAATAGGTTGTGTTATTTAGTACTTGACAAATACTTTTGCCAATACATAGCGTCCGCGGAGGGGTTCGAACCCCCAACCCTCAGAGCCGAAATCTGATATTCTATCCAGTTGAACTACACGGACATACCTATTATAATTTTATTTAGATAAAATAGCTTTTACAATACTTGAGATCGTTTTACCGTCAGCTTTACCAGCTAAAGCTTTTGATGCTAACCCCATAACCTGTCCCATTGAACCCATTCCAGAAAAAGAACCTTCTGAAACTATTTTTTCAATAGCACTTCTCACTTCCTCCTCTGACAACTGTTCAGGTAAGAATGCCTCGATTACTTTTGCTTGATCTAACTCTGGTTGAACCAAATCTTCACGACCTTGCTCTTGGTAAATATTAGCACTGTCTTTTCTTTGTTTCACTAACTTTTGAAGTATTTTGATTTCTTCTTCCTCTGTTAGTTCTTCTTTACTACCTGATTGAGTTTGGGCTAATAATAACTCAGACTTAATCGCTCTAAGTGCCTCCAAGGCTAAAGTATCTTTAGACTTCATTGCACTCTTCATTGCGTCCATTACATTTGACTGTAAACTCATATCATATCTGTTTTTGATTGTTGCAAATATAAGAAAAAGCCAGAAAAAATATATCTTTTCTGGCTTTTATCTATAACCTATAAGTACGCTATACAATTGCTAATCTACATTGTCGTGTAAGAAAGAATTGTTAGAACGCAGTTTACTATCGTTATTACTATCTAAACTAATTGATGTTCTTGACTTTTGTGAAGAATCATCTACCTCATTTAGATTTACACCAGTTCTCTTGTAAGCTGGTTCTGATTCCAAGTCATTGATCTGACTATTAGTTGCTGTTCCACTATTAAATTTGTAGTTAAAGTCACGCATTTTCTTTCTGCGTTCAGCAGAACGACTTCTTAGCGTAAACTCTTCAATACTCATTTCCATTGGGTTAATCTCATCATTCTCAGCTGTTACAGGAGATTCAACATTAGCTACCCCCTCATCTTCATTTTCCTTCATAGAAACTTTGAACCCTTCTGCAATATCTTCAGCGTGCTTAGATGCATTTGGTTTCGCAGTTTTTAACTCCTCTTCTTTATCTGTGTAGTCTTCAAGTGAGAAATAAATAAACTCCTCTTTAGTGTCTTCAGTTGTCGAATGATCAATCTGATCTTGAATATCTAATGTAGTTTCGCTATTGAACTCATTAGTGTTATCATCAAGATTGTAAACAACTGTTTGAGCAACCTTAGCTGTAGGTACTTGAACAGTATCATCAATTTTTTTAGTTACGATAACAAATTCAGGATCCACAACTTTAATATCGCGTAAGTCTTTAGCTTTATTTAAAGTCTTAGTTTCTTGTGTGCTATTTACTACCTCTGGAGTTACCTCTTTTTGAGGAGTAACTATTTCAAAGAAAACATCTAAGTTTTTAGCAGCAGGAGAAGTCTCAGTTTGAATTGGCGCTTTAGGCTCAACGCTTTCAAAATTCACAGCAAACTGCCCTCCATCATCACTAATAGTTGGATCTACTATTGGTTCATCAGATATATCTGTTGAATTAGAAAGAAAGTCGTTTTCAAACTCATCCTCTGCTTCCAATGTAAATACTTTTCGTTCTTCTGGAGCATCTGCTGGAGACACAGCACTATCAGAAGTTTTAGTCAATGGTTGATCTGGAGTAGAAAAACCTAAATTACCTGTTACTGAATTACTTGAAAGATTACGAACTAAAGTTTGTTCATCTCCTAAAGTATGAACAATCACTTTTGGCTCACCAGAAGCAACAATCGTTTTTTGTTGTTCAACATTGAAACCAGTCGCGATAATAGTTACAGAAATAGCTTCACCAAGACTTTCATCCTCACCTACTCCCATAATGATATTAGCATTATGACCAGCCTCTGTTTGGATATGATCGTTAATTTCACCTATTTCATCTAAAGTAATTTCGTTTGATCCAGAAACTATTAAAAGCAAAACATTCTTAGCCCCTGTAATTTTATTGTCATTTAACAAAGGAGAATCTAATGCATCGACGATTGCGTTCTTAGCTCTACTATCACCAGAAGCTGTCGCAGAACCCATAATAGCAGTTCCACTATCTGATAAAACAGTCTTAGCATCTTTTAAATCGATATTCTGAGTATAGTGATGTGTAATTACCTCTGCAATACCACGTGCTGCAGTAGATAATACTTCATCTGCTTTGGAGAAGCCAGCTTTAAATCCTAAGTTACCATAAACTTCACGTAACTTATTATTGTTAATAACCACAAGAGAGTCCACTTGCTTACGCAGCCTTTCAACTCCTTTTAATGCCTGCTCTTGACGTACTTTCCCTTCAAATTGAAACGGAATAGTAACAATCCCAACAGTCAAAATATCTCTTTCTTTCGATAATTGAGCGATTACAGGAGCAGCACCAGTACCAGTACCTCCACCCATACCTGCCGTTATAAATACCATCTTTGTGTTGGTATCAAGCATTTTCTCAATATCTTCAATACTTTCTATAGCCGATTGTTGCCCTACTTCAGGATTTGCCCCCGCTCCAAGACCTTCAGTCAAATTAACTCCTAACTGAATTTTATTAGGTACGGGACTATTCTCTAATGCTTGCGAATCAGTATTACACACGATAAAATCAACACCTTTAATACCTTGCTTAAACATGTGGTTAATCGCGTTACTTCCACCTCCTCCGACACCAATCACCTTAATTACATTCGATTGATTTTTTGGTAAATCGAATTTTATTCCTCCGAAATCTGTATTCTCCATATACGTATCGTTTTTATTCTTGCTTTTCAATATAATCTCTAATCTTTCTTACAAAACTACCTAAAAAGCTTTTCTCAAATTTATCTACAGTTGTTGTAACTTCTTTTTCAGTTTCTACTTCCTCATCTTTTTCTAAATTGATGTGAACGCGTTCGCTTTTTTCACTTTTCACTTCTTCAGATACTGATGGTGAAATAGGGTTATTCTCTACAACTTTCTGTTCAATAATTTTCTTTTCTTCTTCTTGCAATTTTTCGTAAGCTATAATCTCTTCAAAAGGAACAGCTCCTTTTATTTGATTCTTATCACTTTCCATCACTAATCCCACTGCTGTTGCATATAATGGACTTGAGATTTCAGGACTTGAATCACCCGCTAAATGCTCATTTGGATAACCAATACGAGTATCTATTCCAGTAATATATTCTACTAACTGTTTTATATGTTTCAATTCAGAACCACCACCTGTTAATACAATTCCTGCAATTAACTTCTTCTGTGGGTTTTCGTATCCATAGGTCTTAATTTCAGAAAACACCAATTGAATAATCTCATCCACTCGAGCGTGAATAATCTTAGACAAATTCTTCAGTGAAATCTCTTTTGGCTCTTTACCTCTCAAACCAGGAATAGAAACAATCTCGTTGTCTTTATTTTCACCCGGCCAAGCAGATCCAAAACGAACCTTCAATGTCTCGGCTTGTCTTTCAATGATAGAACATCCTTCCTTGATATCTTCCGTAATCACGTTCCCTCCGAAAGGAACTACAGCTGTATGGCGAATTATTCCATCTTTAAAGATCGCCAAGTCTGTTGTACCACCACCTATATCAATAATAGCAACACCAGCCTCCTTCTCTTCTTGACTCAAAACAGCTTCAGCTGATGCCAAAGGTTCTAAAGTAATGCCTGACAATTCTAATCCTGCATCTTTAATACATCTTCCTGCGTTCTTTATGAGAGCAGCCTGCCCAACAACCACGTGAAAAGTAGCTTCCAATCTACTTCCATACATACCTATTGGTTCTTTAATTCCAGGTTCTCCGTCAATCTTAAATTCTTGAGGTAATACATGAATAATTTCTTCTCCAGGTAACATATTCAATTTCTGAACCTGTCCAATTAACTTTTCAATGTCTTTATCCCCTATTACTTCATCAGGATTTTCACGGCTTATGTAATCGCTGTGCTGGATACTGCGAATATGTTGTCCTGCAATACCAACTACAACTTTCTTAATTCTACATTCTGCTTCTGCCTCTGCTTCTTTAACTGCATGCTGAATAGATTGTATCGTCTGTGTAATATTATTAACTACACCCCTTTTCACACCTAAGCTTTTTGCCTTCCCTAATCCAAGAATTTCAAGCTTGCCATATTCGTTTTTCTTTCCAACCATTGCAACAATCTTAGTTGTTCCAATGTCTAATCCTACAGCTATATTTTCATTTTTCATAGTCATTTTCTATTTACTACATACTACTTGTTGAGTAAATCTAAGATTTATACTCTTATACTGTTTTGTGTCTAACTTGCCTTCTGTACAATACTTCACAAAGGCCGTATAATTATTCAATTTCTTTTCCATTTCATCAAATGTTCCAAAAGAAATACTATAATCATTAGTTCTACTCTTTAACATTAAGGTTTCATCTCCCCGTATAATAATTCCAGTTAAATCCTGCTTTAAAAACTCACTTTCATTAATCAACTTCAACATTTTTAATAAATCCCCGCGATTGTTTTCCGTAATACGACCATCAATCATAGGTACTCGTTGTGAAAAATTGTGAGAGATAGGCATACTCCTTCCAGTATTATCGATATAGTAACTCTTACCATTCTCAAAATAACGTCCAACTGCTTCCTTCTGCCACACATCTACATATAACTTTCCATCTATAGATAGATACACTTCTGCATTCTTAATTAGCTCATTACTTAAGACTTCATCTTCCACTTTCTTCAAATCTACTATAGATCTATTAACTCTGGAAGTGTTTGGTAAACTTTTTTCAACCATACTGCGAATATCTGCTCCTGTTACAAAATGATAATCCTCACCTTTGAAAAAAACTTCTATACCACTAATCTCTTTATCTTCGCTCTTTTTATTACTAAAAGAATAAACAACAAAGGCAATAGCGCACACTAACAATATGCGAACATCAACCCACTTTATTCTCTTAAATAACTTTTTCACACTTATTATATTTTATTCTAATTCCAATTTTATATCATTAATCATTTCACCTATATCTCCAGCACCAATAGTCAGTACCACCTCTGGGTTAAAATCTTTTATATAGCTGATCAATCTGCTTTTTTCAACCAAACATTTACTATTCGACTTAATTAGTTCTAATAGTTTATCAGATGTTACTCCCTCTATAGGCAATTCACGTGCTGGGTAAATATCCAACAAAACTACATTCTCAAAAGTTGACAATGCCTCGCCGAACTCTTCCATAAAATCTCTTGTTCGACTATACAAATGAGGTTGAAAGATTGCTAATATTTTCTTATCCCCATACATCTCATGAACTGCTTGACTAACTGCTTTAATCTCCGTTGGATGATGAGCGTAATCGTCAATAAATATCAACTTCTCATTGCGAATCTTATAAGAAAATCTTCTTCTCACTCCCTTAAATGTCTCCAAAGCATTCACTAAATCACTAACATTTACACCATACACATATGCCATAGCAAAAGCTGTTAATGCATTTGTCAAATTGTGATGTCCTGGTAATCCAAATCTAACATCTGACACAGTCTCTTTTGGCGTCACTATATCGAATATATACCAACCATTATCGATTCTAATATTCTTTACCTGAAAGCTACTATCTGCCCCAAAACCAACTTTCACTCCATCTAAATCAACATCTTCATGAACAAACAGCAAATTCTTATCCTCAACTTTTGCAGCAAATTCCTTAAAAGAAATCAACATCTCATCAGCTGTTCCAAAAATATCTAAGTGATCAGCTTCGGTAGAATTGATACAAGCGATATTGGGACTCAATCTTAAAAATGAACGATCAAACTCATCTGCTTCCACTACTGTAACCGTTTTACCCGAACCAATCAAATTAGTCTGGTAGTTTTCAACAACTCCTCCTACAAAAGCAGTAACATCTACTCCAGCTTGATAAAGTAAATGTCCAAGAATACTTGTTGTTGTTGTTTTACCATGCGTACCAGCAACAGCGAAACAGTAAGTATCTTTTGTGATGATACCAAGTACCTCAGATCTCTTTAAAATTTCAAATCCAGCTTGTTGAAAATACATCCATTCTGTATGAGATGTAGGTACCGCAGGGGTAATAACAACAACTGTACTATCAATATCTTTATACTCCTCTCCAATAAAAGCAATATTGTCTTCATAATGTATTTCAATACCAACTTCCTCTAACTCTCTAGTAAGTTGTGTTGGCGTTTTATCGTATCCAGCGACATTCTTACCTAAGAATTTAAAATAACGAGCAAGGGCACTCATTCCAATACCACCAATCCCTATAAAATATACACTCTTTATTTTATCAATTACTTTCATTACTTTTTAATTAAAGCTACTATTTGATCTACAATATCTTTTGTTGCATTTGGCAAGGCTAACTTTTTAAAGTTATCTCCCAATTCTTGCATACGACTATCGTCACTTAACACGGATTTAAACAAATCCGGAAAAGTATCCAACTCACTTTCTTTAACCATTAGCGCACCACCGCGTTCTACAATACTTAAAGCATTCTTAGTTTGGTGATCTTCTGCCACATTAGGAGAAGGCACAAATATGACTGGTTTTCCTACTATTGCTAATTCAGAAACTGAAGAAGCTCCAGCTCGCGAAACTACAATATCAGCTGATGCAAAAGCATAATCCATTCTATCTACAAACGCTAATACTTTTACCCTACTACTGTTGTATTTCTTGTATTCTTCGTAATATAACTTACCACATTGCCAAATAACCTCAAGCTCCATTTCTTCGAATAAGCCAAGATTACTTTCAACTAATTGATTTATCCTTCTCGCCCCTAAGCTTCCTCCTAACACTAAAAGTGTTTTCTTACTTACATCCAATTTGAAAGAGGCTTTAGCTTCAGCCTTATCGCTTAATACCAGTAAATCCTGTCTAACGGGATTACCTGTCTTGACCAGCTTATCTTTTGGAAAAAACGCTTCAAGGTTATCATATGCCACACAAATAGCCTTTGCTTTCTTTCCTAATAACTTGTTAGTAATACCAGGAAAAGAATTCTGCTCTTGTACAACAGTTGGGATTCCCATATCTGCAGCTACCTTTACAACAGCTCCACTTGCGTATCCCCCTGTCCCAATCACAACATCTGGCTTAAACCTTTTTATGATCTTTCTCGATTTAAGCAGACTGCTAATTACTTTAAAAGGAAATGATAAGTTATCTAACGATAACTCCCTTTTCAAGCCAGAGATCCACAATCCTTCGATAGCATACCCAGCCTGTGGTATTTTCTGCATCTCCATACGACCTTCTGCACCCACAAACAATATCTCAGCATTAGCAAATCGACTCTTCAATTCATTTGCAATTGCTAAGGCTGGGTATATATGTCCTCCCGTTCCTCCTCCACTCAATATAAACCGAGGTGCATGACTCATATTATAATCTAATTTTCTTTTAACTCTTGTTCTAAAATTTGTTCTTTTTCTAATTGAATTCTATTCAATTCTTCTTCTTCACGCTTCTCTGCATCACTCTTCTCCATTTCGCGTTCCTGAATTTCTCTTTCACTTTTTGTAACACTAAGGATAATACCTAAAGCTACACATGTCATCCATATAGATGTCCCTCCACTACTAATAAGAGGTAAGGGTTGACCCGTTGTCGGTAAAAACGAAACTGCAACTCCAATATTAATCAACGTCTGATAGATTAGAAAAAATCCTAATCCGACCACCAGGAGTTGACCAAATACTGTGGGAGCCCTGTGTATCGCAATCAAAAAACGAAAGAACAACGACATATATACAAAGAGCAAAAACACTCCAAAAACGACACCATATTCCTCAACTATAATAGCGTAAATGAAATCTGATGAAGATTGTGGCAAAAAGTTCTTCTGAACACTTTTACCTGGCCCTAAGCCAAACAATCCACCTGAGGCAATTGCTATTTTTGCATTTTGTACTTGGTACAAGTCTTTGGTAGAATCGTCTGAATTGGCGAATCTGTCAATTCTACTAATCCAAGTATCCACTCGATTGGGAAATAAACCTGGAAAAGCCTTTGCCGTAATCATAAAGATCCCAATAAACAATACTGCCGCAGAACAGATAATAGCTAAGTACTTTAACGGATACTTGCCTATAAGTGCAACTGTAAAAACTACAAGCGAAATAATTGCAGCCGTAGAAAAGTTTGCTGGTAAAATTAGCAATACGATTAATCCCACTGGCAACCACAACTCCCATAAAGAAGAAACAAAATCAACTGTCTTGTCCTTTATCTTTACTAAATATTGAGCGACATAAACGGTCAATACAATTGCTGCTATAGAAGAAGGTTGAAACTGAACACCCAGCACACTAACCCATCTACTGGCATTTGCTCCGCCTATCATTGTTCCCTTTGTCAACGTGTAGATTAACAATAGTACCACGACAGGTATTCCTACAAAACCTACAAGCTTAAAATAGCGATAATCTACACGGTGAACCAACCACATAAAAATTAGACCTACACTGATGTGTACAAAGTGCTTGATCAAATAATAAATCGTCTTTTCACCAGTTCCTACAGTATAAACTAAATTTGTACTCGCACTATATACAGGCATAATAGAGAAACAGGCCAATAGAATAACTAATGCCCAAATCGTTTTATCTCCGTATAAATGTGCGTACAACCACTTCATTGTTTATATACTTACTTTATAAATTATGTACTTCATCTTTAAACTGTCTTCCTCTATCCTCGTAGTTCTCAAACAAATCAAAACTTGCACAAGCAGGTGACAACAATACTGCATCGCCACTTTCTGCTAAACTTTGTGCCACTTTCACAGCGTCATTCATCGTTTGAACCTCTACAAATGATTCTACTACATTCTGATAAGCATCGCGTATTTTGGTATTATCAAGCCCTAAACAAACAATACTTTTCACCTTTTCGCGAACCAAAGGCATTAACTCGTGATAGTCATTCCCTTTATCAACACCACCTACTATCCACACTGTTGGTGTCTTCATACTTTCCAAAGCAAAGAAAGTAGCATTGATATTAGTCGCTTTTGAATCATTAATATATTGAACATTATCTACTTTCAAGACTTTTTCAAGTCTATGCTCTACCCCTTGGAAATCAGAAAGACTTTCTCTAATCTTATCCTTTCGAATTCTCTTTAATTGAGCAATAGTAGTTGCTGCCATTGCATTTTTCACATTATGCAATCCCTCAATTCCTAAATCTTCAATTGGCAATACAATTGTTTCTTTATTCATAGTCACAACAATATTTTTATCCTCAACATAAGCCCCCTCATCTAATTTTTTATACAATGAGAAAGGCAATGCCTTAGCTTTTATTGTATGAGTTTTCAACCACTGTTGAATTTCCTCATCGTCATAATCATAAATAAAATAATCTTCAGCCGTTTGATTCATAGTGATTCTAAACTTAGAATCAATGTAATTCGAGTACTTATAATCATATCGATCCAGGTGATCTGGACTTAGATTAGTTAGTACAGCAATATTTGGTCTAAATTCTACTATTCCGTCTAACTGAAAACTACTTAACTCAAGCACATAGCATTTCTCAGGATTACTTGCAACTTGACCAGCATAACTGTCACCAATGTTACCAGCTATACCGATATCTAACCCCCCATCCTTAAGCAATTTGTAAGTCAACATTGTCGTTGTTGTCTTTCCATTACTTCCTGTGATAGCTATTGATAATTCTGAATTGAAATGATATGCAAATTCAATTTCAGAAATGATCTTTACACCCTTATCAACTAATTTCTTAATGATTGGTGCTTTATCAGGAATACCTGGACTTTTTACAACTACATCAGCATCTAAAATCTCCGCTTCTGTATGCCCATTCTCTTCCCAACAAATACCAGCATTTGTCAATGCTTCTTTATAATTATCTTTTATTGTCCCAAAATCGGAAACAAAAACACTATATCCCTTTTGCAATGCTAAAATAGCCGTACCTACACCACTTTCTCCTGCTCCTAAAATTGCAATCTTCTTCATCTTATCTCAGTTTTAGTGATACTAAACAAAATACGCCCAATAATATGGCTATAATCCAGAAACGAGTAACAATCTTACTTTCGTGATATCCTTTCTTTTGAAAATGGTGGTGTAAAGGAGACATTAAGAAAATCCTTCTTCCTTCACCATATTTCTTTTTCGTATACTTAAAATAAGATACTTGCATCACTACAGATAAATTCTCAATCAAGAATATACCACACAATACTGGAATCAATAACTCTTTACGAACAGCGATAGCCATAACTGCAATAATCCCCCCTATTGTCAAACTTCCTGTATCACCCATAAACACTTGAGCTGGATAGGTATTATACCATAGGAATCCTATCAGAGCTCCCATAAAGGCGGATATAAAAACAGTCATTTCACCCGAATTTGGGATATACATAATATTCAAATAATTAGAAAATATTACGTTACCTGATACAAACGCAAAAATACCCAGCACAAAAGTGGATATTGCGGAGGTACCAGCGGCTAAGCCATCTATACCATCGGTGAGATTAGCACCATTCGATACTGCTGTAATAATAAAAATGACTATAGGAATGAATACAAGCCAAGCATACTTTTCTGCTCCTTCCCCCATCCAGCTAATCAGCATATTATAATCAAACTCATTATCTTTGAAAAAAGGAATCGTTGTTGCTGTCGATTTAACATCGTACTTACTTACAGTACTCTCAACGATAACCTGATTAGCAGGTGTATCTCTAACAGTGACACTTGGACTAAAGTATAAAACTGAACCTACAATTAGCCCCAACCCTACTTGTCCTACAACTTTGAATCTTCCCTTTAACCCATCTTTATCTTTCTTAAATACTTTAATATAGTCATCTAAGAAACCAATAGCTCCCATCCAAAGGGTAGTTAATATCAACAATAAGACATAGACATTATCTAATTTTGCAAAAAGCAATACAGGAATAAGAGTTGCTAAAATAATAATTACTCCTCCCATAGTAGGCGTACCAGCTTTCTCTTTTTGTCCTTCAAGACCAAGATCCCTAACGGTCTCTCCTACTTGCATTCTGTATAAAAATCTAATAATTCTCTTTCCGTAAATGATAGAAAACAACAATGAAAAAATCACTGCCATTCCTGAGCGAAAAGTAATGTACTGAAACACTCCCGCTCCTGGTATTTTCAAAATACTATCTAAATACTGAAATAAATAATACAACATAATTCTATTCTCCTCTTATTGTTTCAAAAACTCAGTTACAATCTCTAAGTCATTAAAATGACTTTTTACTCCTTTAACATCTTGGTAAGTTTCATGTCCCTTACCTGCTATTAAAATAATATCCCCAGCTACAGCTTGTTGACAAGCAAGCTTAATAGCCTGTTTGCGATCTTCTACTACAATTGTTTTCATCGCATTCTGAGGCTCAACACCAGCTTCTATCTGCTCCAAAATCTCAGATGGTTCTTCGAATCTTGGGTTATCGGAAGTGAAAATTACTTTACTACTCAATTCAGAAGCTATCTGTCCCATCTCTGGCCTTTTCGTTTTATCTCTATTTCCTCCGCAACCAACTACCGTTATCAACTTCTCATTAAAAGTTCGGATAGAGTTTATCGTCTCTATTACATTCTTAAGCGCGTCAGGCGTATGAGCATAATCGACAATTGCCGTTATATTATCTCTTCCTACAATATATTGAAAACGCCCTGCTACACTTGTCAGTTTACTCAATTGCAACAAAGCCTCTTGAAAATCAACACCCAATTCTACAGCAACAGAAAACACAGCTAACAAATTACTTGCATTAAATGCACCTATCAACTGTACCCATACATCTTGTTGATTTACTTTCATTAACATACCAGAAAACTGACTCTCAAGAATCTGTCCTTTGTAATCTGATACATTTTTCAGACCGTAAGTAATTAACTTTGCCTTTGTATTCTGAACCATAAACATTCCGTTTTTATCGTCCACATTGGTCACTGCAAAAGCCTTACTACTAAGTTGATCAAAAAAGATTTTCTTAGCATTTCTATATTCTGCAAATGTTTTGTGATAATCTAAATGGTCATGTGTTAAATTGGTAAAAATCCCACCTCTAAAGTTCAAAGCATCTGTGCGTTTCTGAACAATTCCATGAGAACTCACTTCCATAAAACAATACTCACAACCTTCAGCGACCATTTCATTCATATAATAATTTATAGTCAGTGAATCTGGCGTTGTGTGCGTCGTTTCGTAAACCTTCTTACCAACGATAATTTTTACAGTAGATAACAATCCTACCTTATACCCAATATTGGTAAACAAATTATACAACAATGTCGCTATAGTTGTTTTACCATTTGTTCCAGTAACACCAACTAAATGTAACTTAGATGAAGGCTCATTATAAAAATTATTGGCCATATGAGCTAAAGCCAAATCAGAGTCTTCTACACATACATAAGTTACATTATCAACTATATCAGAAGGCAACTCTTCACACACAATCACTGTGGCACCCTGTGCTATAGCTTGACTGATGTACTCATGTCCATCTACTACAGATCCTCTTTGAGCTACAAATAATGTATCTGCTTTCACTTTACGTGAATCAAAAGCAATGAAATCTATAGCAAGATCGGTTGAACCTACTACAGATTTTATTTCTACTCTATATAATATGTCTTTTAGCTTTCTCACTATAATTCTAATACTACTTTCTTATCTCTTTCTATTTTTGTTCCAGCTGGAATAGATTGATTTTTAATCTTTCCTATACCATGTACTGCTACATTCAATCCCAAATTCTCTAATAATGGTAAAGCATCCATCACATACATCCCTTTTACATTCGGCATTACCTGATTCTCATCATTCACTTTAGTAAAATAGTCTGCATAACTATTCTGAATTTCTGAAGAAACGTGATTCACTTCTTCGAGTTCAGTTGTAATAGGAACATCTGTATAAATCTTTTGAGCAATCTTCTTAAACACTGGCCCGGATACATCAGCTCCATAATAACTCTTACTGCGATCAGGTCTATGAATTACAACTATACAAGAGTACTTAGGATTATCAGCAGGAAAATATCCTGCAAATGAAGATGAATAATACATCTCTTTCCCTTTTCCTTTTCCGTAATTCACTTGAGCTGTTCCCGTTTTACCTGCCATCGAAAAGTTTTTGGAATCCAATTTTCTTCCTGTCCCTTTCTTAACAACATTTGCTAAAACAGCTTGTACTTGCTTAATCACCTCTGGAGAAGCTATTTGAGGATTTACGACTTCCTTTTCAAACTTCACTATCGTGCGATTAAACTCTTTAACCTCTGACACAAACTGCGGTTTAACCATTTCTCCATTATTTGCCACAGCATTGTACAACATCAAAGTATGCATCGGTGTCACAGATAGTCCATATCCGAACGCCATCCACGGCAGTGCAATCCCACTCCAACCTTTCGCACCAGGTTTTGGTATATATGGAGAGCCTTCTCCCAGAATAGGCACCCCTATGGGTTTATCCATTCCCAATGAACTCAGGTAATCTGTAAACTCTGATGGGTTATTCTGAAACCCCTCATTCACAGCTTGAGTAATCACCGTATTGGAAGAAACTTCTATTCCTCTTGCTAAGGATATCTTTCCATATCCACCCCATTTCGAATCGCGCACTCTTGCATTATAAAACTTTACAATACCGTCTTGTGTATCGTAAATACGAGCCGTATCACTTTTCCCTTTCTCCAATAAAGCCAAAAGAGAAGCTAACTTAAACGTTGACCCCGGTTCATGAACTTCCGCAAGAGCATAATTTATAGTCTCATAATAGTTTCCTGATTCCGCTCTCCCCAAATTAGAGATGGCGCGAATCGCACCTGTCTTCACTTCCATAACAATCACAGTACCGTGATCAGCATTAAAGTCTTGAAGTGCTTTCAACAAACCATGATGTGCAATATCTTGTATATAAACATCGATTGTAGAGACAATGTCTTTTCCATCAACAGGATCTAATTCAATCTCGTCGTTGATTGGCTTCCATTGATCTTTTCCAATACTCTGCATTTTTCTTCTTCCATCTACACCGCTAAGGTAATTGCTAAATGCTCCTTCTATTCCTACTCTACCAAAAGTCTTATCGTCATTTTGCCTTTCATATCCAATAGTACGTTGAGCAATCCTGCCGATAGGGTGTTGTCTAATCGTTTTTTGTAAAGAAATAAAACCTCCTTTATATGGACCACGATTAAAAAGTGGAAAATTTCGCACTCTTACAAATTGAGTATAACTCAACCCACGAGCAATTAAGATGTACCTACTATTATTTGCCCTACCCTTTCTCATTAGATTTTGATAATGAGATGAACTCTTACCAAACATCACAGCTAAAGAGTCAGATAGAGGTTTAAGATTTTTCTCAAAATCTTCCTTACTTGGTGCTACACCATCAAATCGAATTTCAAAGACCGGAACAGATGTTGCCAAAAGACTTCCATCTGCTGAATATATATTTCCCCTATTTGCGGGAATTACTTCTTCTTTTACACGAGTTTTATCTTGCGCTTTAGCTCTTAGCTCCTTTCCTTCAACCCCCTGAATCTTGACCAAGCGATAAATGATACACAATGCAACAATAATCACTGCAGCAGACATAAGATAAAGCCTTAAGTAAACCCCTCTCCTCTCTAATGCCATAACCTACTCCAAAAACTTTCTTTCTTACTTTCTAAATTCACTTTAATTTTAGTTGGCGGAGTTTCTGATGGGTATATCCCCTCATCCTCCAACTTTTTAGTGATTGTTGACTCCATCTTCAACTCCATCAATTCTGATCTCGTGTCAACAAACTCAGCTCTGAGCATTTTCACTTCATGCGTAAGAGCAGTAACCTTAAAAACCTTAGTCTCATAAGCTTGTGTATTCCAAATCAATATCAAGCAAAGGCAAATCACATAAATGATAATCGCCCAGTTCTTGGCTGAATCCTCATGAACGAGAATTTTCGCCTTGATGACATCCATTGGACTTACGAGATTCTTTCTCATTTCTTTTCTGCTACTCTTAGTTTTGCTGATCTTGCTCTATTATTTACACTTATTTCCTCGTCTGTCGGTATTATCAATTTCCCCAATTGTTTTAAAGGAACTTCAAATCTTCCGAACATATCGCGCTCTGGCTCACCCTCAAACATTCCATTTTTCATAAAGCGCTTTACTAATCTATCTTCTAAAGAATGATAAGAAATAACACTCAAGCGACCTCCAGGTTTTAAAACTTCTGCACTTTGCTCAAGCATCTCTCTCAGAACATCCATTTCTTGATTCACTTCAATTCGAATAGCTTGATAAATTTGAGCTAAAATCTTTGCGCTTTTATGTGCAGGCAAAAACCTCGCAAGCACACGCTTCAAATCATCAGTATTCTTAATCGGCTCTTCTGCTCTACTCTTGACAATCGTATTGGCAATCGCTCCAGCATTTTTTAACTCTCCATAGAGATAGAACATATTTCGCAAATCCTTCTCCTCATAATCATTCACCACATGATAAGCTGATATTTCACTCTTTTGGTTCATTCTCATATCCAGTTCTCCATCAAAACGCGTTGAAAAACCGCGCTCAGCAACATCGAACTGATGTGAAGAAACTCCTAAATCACCTAAAATCCCATCTACTTCCTTTTCTCCATAAAAACGCAAATAGCGTTTTAAGTATCTAAAATTTTGATTGATCAACACAAATCTCGGATCGTCAATAGCATTATCCAAGGCATCTGCATCTTGATCAAATCCATACAGTTTACCATTCTCACCTAAACGACTTAATATTTCACGAGAGTGTCCTCCTCCTCCAAACGTAACATCAACATACACTCCATCAGGCTTAATATTTAATCCATCTACACTTTCCTGTAACAAAACAGGCTTATGATAACCGTAATCTTCTTTATTCATCAAAACTAATATTACTCATTACATCTTGAGCCAAGTCTGCAAAATCAATATTTTCATCCTCACTCAAAATATTCTCATACAATCCTTTATCCCAAATTTCAATTATATTCACCTTAGAAGTAAACACAAGTTCCTTCGAGATTTTGGCATACTCGATCAAGTCTTTTGCCACTAACAAACGACCTGCATCGTCAATACTCACTTCTTTAACACCAGCCATAAAGCGACGAATGAACATATCATTTTTCTTATCAAAAGGGTTTAATTTTTTGATTTTCTCCATCATCTTGTTCCATTCAGCCATAGGCCATAACTCTAAACATGGTTCAAACACAGAGCGTTTCAACACGAAACCTTCAGCCATAGCAGGCAACTGCTTCTTCAAAGAAGCAGGTACTGACACACGACCTTTGGCATCAATTTTACACTCATATGTTCCGACTATAAAAGACAAACCACACCTATTAATGTTATTTTAGCAAATGTACTACTTTTTTTCCCACTTTTTCCCACTTTTTCCCACTTTGTTAATAAGTTTTCGCAATACTACACTATTTCAAGGTTTAGCATACTAAACACTTGATTTTAAACACTTATATTTTAGCAAAATCTACAATTTGAATGAGTCTAAAACGACAAAAAAGCGCTTTTTTCAGACCTAAAAAAGTATCGTTTTCTGCCACTATATTTCATCTAATTTGCAGTTAAATGTTTTTTTATAGTTTTATTAGAAACATTGTCCCTAATAAAACCTTATATTTGTGGGAATTTAAAAATCGCATTTAGAAACTACATGGAGCGAACTTTAAAAGTAGATGGTAAATTCCGTTATGTTGAGATTGGTGATGGAACTCCAATTATCATCTTACACGGTTTAATGGGCGGACTGAGCAATTTTGATGGTGTTACAGAATTCTTCCCGAAAGAAGGCTACAAAGTAGTTCTCCCTGAACTACCTTTATACACAAATAGCATTTTAAAGACAAACGTAAAGGCATTTGCTAAGTTTGTTAAAGACTTTATCGACCACCTTGGACACAAAAAAGTAATCCTATTAGGAAATTCCTTAGGAGGACATATTGCTTTGTATTTTTCTAAGATGTATCCTGAGTACTTACAAGCTATGGTACTTACAGGTAGCTCTGGCTTATATGAAAGTGCTATGGGAGATAGTTATCCAAAGCGTGGTGACTATGAGTATATCAAGAAAAAAGCAGAGGACGTGTTTTATCATCCTGAAATAGCTACGAAAGAAATAGTAGATGAAGTTTTTGCTACTGTAAATGACCGTATGAAGGTTATCAAGACTATTACTATTGCCAAAAGTGCAATACGCCACAATATGTCTAAAGATTTACCAAAAATAAATGTACCAACCTGTCTAATCTGGGGGAAAAACGACAAGGTAACTCCTCCCGAAGTTGCAGTAGAGTTTAACGAACTACTACCTGATTCAGATCTATATTGGATTGATGAATGTGGACACGCAGCGATGATGGAACATCCAGACGAATTTAATAAATTACTATACGCTTGGTTTAAAAAGCGCAATTACTAAAATATGAAAATTAATACTGCAGAATTTGTCGTAAGTAACTCTGACGCGAAGAAGTGCCCTAATGAACCTATCCCTGAATACGCTTTCATCGGAAGGTCTAATGTCGGCAAATCTTCTTTGATTAATATGCTTACAAACCAAAAGAATCTTGCAAAAACATCTTCAAGACCGGGAAAGACACAATTAATAAATCACTTTAAGATTAACTCAAATTGGTATTTAGTTGATTTACCTGGATATGGATATGCAAAAGTAAGTAAGAAGACAAAATCTACATTTCAAAAATTCATTACAGATTATTTCGAAAAAAGACAACAGCTTGTTAGCGCATTTGTTTTAGTAGACATCAGACACGAAGCTCAAAAAATTGACTTAGAGTTCATGCAATACTTGGGGCAATCTGAAGTACCTTTTTCTATTATATTTACTAAAGCAGATAAAGTAGGAAAACAAAAGGTAAATAGTTTAGTCGCTGATTATAGAAAGAAAATGTTAGCAGACAATTGGGAAGAAATGCCTCCTTATTTTGTAACTTCCTCTGAAGACAAAATAGGTAGAGATGAAGTTCTTGAGTACATTGACGAAATCAATAAAGAAATGTTTAAAAACCAAAGTCCTATATAAAAGAAAAAACTGCTGTACAGCAGTTTTTTCTTTTATATACATTTACTATTTAGCAACCAAAATGACCTGTTTCGCTGTAGCACCTTCAGGCAGATTAATTTGCTTACCATAAAAGAAATCATATTTATCATCAACTTTCAAAACTAATTGTTTCGTTGTCAAAGAAATAATTTCTAAAGGTTCTAAGTTATCATTCATCTCCTTGGCAAAAAGTAACAAGTTCTCTCCCTCGATTTTATAATCTGCAACGCTTTTGTAAAGTTCACTACAATCAAAACTGTGATTTTCCATAAAAACTTTATCCTCTTTGAAGCTATATAAATCCAAATCACAAACTCTATAAAAGCTTAAATCTTCTTCAAGAATCACTTTATTATTTCTATCTAAGTACACAAACTTAGAAGCTAACCAATCTTTTTTAATGGCTTTCGAATAATGAGCAACCGAAATCTCGGTACCTGAGTTATTCGATTCATTACCATCATCCTTCTTCTTCGAATTTTCATCCGAACTACACCCCCCTAAAAAAACACAACATAAAATAGTAGCGAAAAACAACAAATACTTTTTCATAATATATTCCGTTAAGATTACCACAACAAAATTATGAAAAACAGACAAACTAACATATTAAAAATCAAATATTTGTCTCAATTAAAATAAATATTTACATAATTTAAAGTAAATATAATAATAGATCAGCGCGAAGAATAACCACACTTTCATGCGACTTTCTTGGAGCATTCTTCGAGTATCCTTCGGGTTTTCTTCGCAAAAAGACGCCTTTTCCCAATAAAACCCGAAGCATCCCCCTAGAAAACCCGAAGAAAGTGCAAGCAATCTCTCAACAATAAAAATGTGATACTACTAAAAAAAAATATTGACATAAAGCTACTGGTAGCCAAATATCAATTAACTTAATTAAATCAATGTAGAAATATAGGGCTGATTTTCACCTATTTACCTTTTCAGAAAACACTCTAAATCACGCCTTATCCTATAATGAGGTTAGAGCCATCAATCATTCGCTTTCACTACCTGATTTCACGTGTGACTTTACTATTTTAATAGCCCATTCATAATGACTTGACATAGACGATACACAGTAGCTCCCAAGACTTGTAGAACCTGTCCAATTGAAATACTTTTTAACGAATAATTCATCTTCTGTAAAAGCTTTCACTATTTGAATTGTATCTCGATGACTCTGTTGTAGTAATATCTTAGCATCGTCCAAAGACGTAGCTTGGTGCTTTTTCCAAAACTCTACATTCATAGCCGTATACGTTTTCCAATTATAAGGCTTAGGTAAAAAAGACGTCTGATTCCCTTGTTGATTATTTGAAATCCAAGTTAACAATAGCTGATGCCATTCATAAAGGTGGACAAATACATCTCTGATGTTTCTATCTCTACCTTCAAAATTAAAAGTCTTTTGCTGCAGTTCTGTAGATAACTGTTCTACAAGTACAAATAAAGTGTTGAAACTACTTTCACTCTGCTCTAATAAACTAACCTTATCCTTAGCTCTACCCATAAAAAAAAATTGCTTATAATAAGAAACTAACGTAAAATACTATCCAGTAATCAATCCAGACTATATATAATAGTCATTGACTTTTATGATACCAGCGCGAATAGCATAACGCGTAGCATCGTGAACATTATTCACCTCCAATTTTTTAAAGATATTCTTGCGATGTGTAATCACGGTGTGCACACTAATATTTCGCTCAGCAGCAATTTCCTTTGTCATTTTGCCAAAGGCTATCTCTTTTAGAATTTCGCGTTCTACAACTGTCAGTACCTGTTCTACCTTGTGAATAGACTTTTGGTGTTCCTCCAAAATCTTTTGAACAGCATCATTCAAATACACTTTTCCAGATAGTACTTCATCTATACCTTTGGTTATGCTATCAAGTGTGTCTGTCTTAAAAATAACACTAAAATCGACCTTCTTGATTTGCAACATACGCTTCAACCAAGATTCATTTAACTCATCAAAAAGCATGACCCAATGACAATTGACATACTGCTCTTGAAACATAAAAATTTGATTGATCTGTTGCTCAAAATTGTAAGACTGTGGGTTAAAAAAAACATATGTTTTGCCACACTTATTCAGAAACTCTCTCAAATCATGTGCATTAACAACCTCTTGATAACAAAGAGTATCCTTACTCCTTTCCTCTAAAATAGTCTTGATGGCAAATTTGGTTAACTCTTGTTGATCTATAATAGCAACGCACAACATAATCATTTCTTTTAATTAATAACAAAGATAAAACAAAAAGGCACTTCACCCTCTAGTGCCATACAAACTTCTAAATCGAAATTGAGGAAAACTACTCTACACTTTAACTCGGTAGACCGTATTGAAGCCGAACTTTACAATATTCAATACAACGATATATACAACTTCATTCAATGGAAATTTTGCTCAGAAAGAACAACAGATTCAACAGGCACATAAAACCACAAAATAAAAAGTGAGATAACTATCTTTCAAGTTATCTCACTTCTCACTAACTAATCAACTATAAATGATAATCCGTACTATAATTTTATCGATTCAAATATAGATTTGGATTCTCTCTTTCTTCTACTTCTGGTATTCGGTAGAGATAATACTTGCTATTTTCTATAAAATCTGAACCGTCAGGGAACTTAACAGCATCATGCCCCATTGGTAAAAGTTTTACAACTACTTGAGAGATTTTTCCAGTACTATCCATTTCTTCGTATGTAAAATCAACTAACTTATCTTGAGGATACGCTTTTCGAACCACTTTTTGTTGATTGCGAATAATATCGATTAAAGCAAACCCTTCGCCAAAAAGTTCTTTTCTTCTCTCAATCCAGATTTCGTCTAACAAATCTTGTCCCATTAGACCGCTCACTTCTTTAGCTCCTCTTGCTGTCTTTAAAGTATTCAGAACATCAATTGCATCTGCCTCTCCTAATCGCGCTTTTGCTTCTGCATTAATCAAGTAAATCTCTGAAGTACGCATCAATACAATATCTGCTATCTGAGAACCTCTAAACTTAAATTTAGCATAGCGCATATAAGCAGTATTACCATCTTTTGGCTCTGTATTAGAAGGGTCTGGTGCCCAATAAATCATGCTCTTTCTATAATCACTTTCGTCAAACAAATCTCTAAAATAAGGATCCGCATTAAAGCTATAGTAGTAACTCTGACTTGAAGTAACATCTAAATAATTAAATTGATAAGATGCATTCTTTTGAGATTCATTTTGAGCATGTCCCCAAATCCACTCTCCATTACTCGAATCACTGAATCCACTTTTGTATTCACTTTCATTCATTAAGTAACTATTCAAAGCCAATAATTGATCAGAGTACTCTTTAGCTTCTTTCCAGTTTCTTGCGTATAAATGTGCACGAGAAAGCAGTCCCAAAACTACTTCACGATCAAATTTATGCTTCATTGTGTTTCCTCTCTTATATGTCTCAGGAATCAATGTAAGTGCTTCTTCTAAATCTTTAATAGATTGCAAATAAACCTCTGTAACTGTAGCAGCAGGTCTTGGTTTAGTTGCACTGCTCGTTGGCTCCAAGTAAATCGGAGCTGTAATAGCATTCGGATCTAAATCAATTGCATAAGCATAACTCGATGCTAAATGTAGATACATAAAACCTCTCAATGCTAAAGCTTGACCGCGAACTCGTTGTTTGTCAACAACTGAACCTTCCGATTCAAAAACTTTTGCAATCACATTATTAGCATTGTCAATAGTTTTATAGGCTAAATTCCAACTGTGCGTATTCGTTCTCGCCTTTGAATACAATGCATTAAATAAGTAGTGCGCGCGAAAACCATACCTTCCATTCAATACTACATCACTACCCATAGCATCATTTGTACGCAAAAATGATCCAAAACCAGGATTAGCATAAGTAGAAAAACTTTCCATTAAATAACTCCATGCACCATTCAATACCTTTTCATTCCCCTCTACAGTACTAAACACTTTCTCACTTTCAATAGCATCTGTTGGATCAGTATCCAAAGAACAAGAAATCAAACTTGTTGAAAGTATAAAAGCTCCTATTATATATTTAATTACGCTATTTTTCATAATTCGATTTTTTATAATTTAACATTAATCCCAAGAGAAATCGTTTTCATGGCAGGGTAACGGAAATACGTACTACCATCAAAAGTTTGCTCAGGGTCTAGACCTTGTTCTTTCGTCCAAGTAAAAAGATTCTCAGCTTGGAAGTATACACTTGCAGAAGACAATCTTACTTTCTTCAGCCATTCTTGTGGCACATTATAAGATACCGTTAGGTTTTTAAGTTTTAAGTAAGAACGATCAACTAAAAATCTATCCGAAGACTGATTCCATGCACTCTTTGGATGCGTAGAAACTTTAGCTACATCTGTATTAGGATTATCTGGCGTCCATCTATTCAACATATCCGTACTCCAGTTAGTTCCTCCTCCTGAAGATCTGTATAAACTCATCTTGTCACCATTGTAAATCTTTCCACCAATGTTATAGGCAAAGTTTGCAGATAATGACCAATTCTGATAAGTTAATTCTGTTGAGAAACCTCCTGATACATCAGGCAGAGAATTTCCTTGTTTTACTTTATGTTCAACTTTGTCAACTTGTGAATAATCATCTGTTATAGTTTTTGATCCATCTCCATTCTGAAGATACCATTGTGCATTTCCATTTGTTGGGTTAACACCTGCCCACTCTGGTAAATAAAAATCGTACAAAGAACCACCTTTTACCCATTTCTTATTTCCACTCCAAATCGCCTCAGATGGCAGAGAAGTAATCTTATTCTTATACGTAGTCAAGTTCAATCCTACACTCCATCTCCAATCTTCGGTCATGATTGGCGTACCATTTAACGTAAACTCCCAACCGTAATTTTTCATTGCTCCAATATTCTCTTGAATAGAAGTAAAACCTGTAGAAGAAGCTAAATCTCTATCAAATAATAAATCCTTTGAACGTCTTTCGAAATACTCTATTGTACCAGACAATCGCTCATTGAAAAATCCAAAGTCAAGTCCAATATTCATATTTAAGTTAGTTTCCCAAGACAAATCCTCTGTTCCCAATCTCGATGTTACTAATCCTGGATCTCCTAAATTATTTTGTATTGCGTACAAAGCTTGATAAGCATAATATCCAACATTGTCATTTCCTTGTGCTCCATAACTTGCTCTAAAAAGCAAATTACTCAACCAAGTATCTCTATATTGATTCATAAACTCCTCATCAATAATTCTCCACGATGCACCAAATGACCAGAAGTTACCCCATCTACTATCAGGTGAAAAGCGAGAAGAACCATCTCTTCTAAAAGAAGCTGACAAATAATATTTCTTGTCATATGAATACTGAGCATTTCCGAAGAAACTCAACATTTTATACTCATCTGCTTTTCCAAAAAAGTCAATTACCTTAGACGCCGCATCTGGTTCAAAATAACCATTCATGATTAACTGCTCACGTTGACCTCCAAAATAATTTGAATCATACGAATAGAACTCCTGCCCCACCATTGCAGATATTGCATTTTTATCGTCTATATCTAAGTTGTAATTCAATACGTTATTAAAAGTCATGCTAACAGTACGTGTGTTCTTGCGGTCCACACTTCCTCCATACTCAACTGATGGACCGTAAAGAGGGTTTGTTACATTGTGATTATTAGTACTATTATAGTCAACACTTAATGAAGATTTAAATTTTAAGTTATCTAAAAACTTAATTTGTCCATAAGTACGAACACTTGCAATATCTTTCTTGATCTCGCTCAAGTCGTGTGGCATACTTGCAATCAAGTTGTACTTAGCATATGAAGAAGCTCTGTAGTTTCCATAATCAAACATACGTCCTCCTGTATTTGGATCTACCAAATAAGCTCCTGTTGCCAAATCTCTTTGGTAAATCGGATAAAAAGAAGGCATTACTCTGGCAAATAAGATAACGTTTGACTGTTCACTATCATCTTGTTTTGGGAAATTTTGTATCGAACTCGAAGCAGCAACATTCAGACCTACTTCTAACCAATCTTTAGCATCTACTACGATATTAGATCTAAGGTTATAACGCTTGAATCCTGATTCGATAACATAACCTTGGTCATTTAAAAAACCTCCCGAAACAAAATATCTCGTGTTCTTTCCACCACCACTTACTCTAACATTCACGTCTGTAAATCGAGCATTTTGTTGTAAAGCATCATCCCAGTTGTCACTCCACAACGGTTTTAATCCTGGTAAAAGCTTACCATCAGTACCTACGGGCATTGGGTTATTCGTTCCGTAAGGATTAATACCTATCTGACTAATCAAGTTTTGACTTGCATATTCAGCTGCTGCTTCAGGTGATTTTCCTCCAGCATCCATTTGTCCGTTGCGAATAGCTTCCCATTGCAACTCCATATAATCATTGGTCCCCAATACGCGATAGTCATTACGTGCACGGCTTGAAATACCGTGTTTTGCACTAATCTCAATTTGAGGAGCTGTTTCTCTTGTCCCTTGTTTTGTTGTAATCATAATTACACCATTTGCTGCACGCGAACCATACAATGTTGCAGCAGTAGCATCTTTTAGCACAGTCATAGATTCAATATCTGTAGCTGCGATAGCATTCAACTCTCCTTCGTATGGCACCCCATCAACAACATAAAGAGGCTTGCTATTGGCATTAATAGAACCAATACCACGGATACGTATAGTTGCTTCAGATCCAGGCTGTCCACTTGACGAAAACGATTGCACTCCGGCAATAGTACCTTCTAATACTTTAGAAACATTACTAACCTGCGCTTTCTCAATATTCTTAGCTTGCACTAATCCTACAGATCCTGTGTAAGTTTTCTTATTTGCTGTACCATAAGGCACTGTAATAATAACTTCGTCTAAGTTTGCAGATTCCTCGCTTAGCAAAATATTGACATTTGCTTGTCCTTTATAAGCAATTTTCTGCGTTTGATATCCTACAAATGAAAATACCAATACTTGTCCATCCTTTATATTTATAGAATAATTACCATCTAAATCAGTCATAGTTCCCTGTGAACTATTCTCTATTAATACACTAACTCCTGGCAGTGTACCACTAGAATCAGACACCGTTCCTGATACTAAAGTGTCTTGAGCTTGGGATGTTAGAATACCAACAAACACAAACAGAATTACGTAAATTTTTTGCATAAAACTACTTTTAGTAATAGACCTATAATCTATCCTTTGATTAAAATTTAATTGAAATACTTTGTGAAAAATGAATTTTTATAGAGCATCACAGAAATGCTCTTAAGCGGTATGCTTCTATAGAAAACAGCATGGACACATACACATGGATGTGTGCATAGAAAAGATTGTATTGATGTGATTTAAGTCACGAGTTTCAAGTGCTCGTCTTTTGTCAACTAATTGCATCTTATTTGGGTTTTAATATAAATTCACTTTGGTGTAGATATCAATGTTAGAAAATCTCACCACCTTCAAAACAATAAAGGCAATGTTCTTTCTTTTATTATCTGATACAAATTTACCTCAATGCAGTAAGTTGCGAAATACCATGTATATGGTAGATTTATAAAATAATTAAAATTCTCGATAAGTGTCAAAAAAAAAGCCCCTACAATGTAGAGGCTTTAAGCATATAGTATTCAATTACTTTACATGTAAAATAAAGTAGTTCTTTTTCCCTTTTTGCAATAAAACAAATTGATCGTTAATTAAATCATTTGCTGTTATCACATAATCTTCTGTAACCTTTTCTTTATTAACAGAAATAGAGTTTGCTTGTAGCGAACGACGAGCATCACCATTAGAAGACGCTAAGTCAGAATTAGCAGCTAATGCATCTACAATATTTAATCCTGCCTCGATATCAGCCTTTGCCACTTCTGATTGTCCAACTCCATCAAAAACTTCTAAGAACGTTTTTTCATCTAATTGTTTTAAATCTTCTGTAGAAGAGTTACCGAATAAGATATTAGATGCTTTGATAGCATTGTCTAACTGTTCTTGACCATGTACCATAATAGTTACTTCTTCTGCTAAACGGCGTTGTAACACACGTAAATGTGGAGCTTCTGTATGCTCTTTCACTAATGCTTCAATATCTTCTCTTGATATAAAAGTAAAGATCTTGATATAACGCTCTGCGTCAGCATCAGCCACGTTTAACCAATATTGGTAGAATTTATATGGAGAAGTGTACTCTGCAGATAACCAAATATTACCTCCTTCTGACTTACCGAATTTAGTACCATCAGCTTTAGTAATCAATGGACAAGTAAGCGCATAGGCTTTCTCGCTAATTGTTCTGCGGATTAACTCTGTACCAGTAGTGATATTTCCCCATTGGTCAGATCCTCCCATTTGTAATGTAATATTATTCTCTTTGTATAAATGCAAAAAGTCATATCCTTGCATTAGTTGATAACAAAACTCTGTAAAAGACATTCCATCTGCAAACTCTCCGTTCAGGCGTTTCTTTACAGAATCTTTCGCCATCATATAGTTCACTGTGATATGCTTACCTACTGTACGAATAAACTCTAAGAAAGAGAAGTCCTTCATCCAGTCATAGTTATTTACTAACACAGCAGCATTCTCAGCACCTGAATTAAAATCTAAAAAACGGCTTAATTGGTTTTTAATTGCGTTCTGATTATGGCGTAAAGCTTCTTCGTCTAATAAATTTCTCTCATTAGACTTACCAGAAGGGTCTCCAACCATCCCAGTAGCTCCCCCTACAAGAGCGTAAGGCTTATGTCCTGCTAATTGAAAGTGCTTCAATAACATCACGCTTACTAAATGTCCAATATGCAATGAATCGGCTGTTGGGTCAATCCCCACATACGCAGCACGCATTTGCTCCAACAAATGTTCTTCAGTGCCTGGCATTACGTCGTGGAGCATTCCTCTCCAAGTCACTTCTTCAATAAAATTCTTCATTTAAATAAATTTTACACAAAGATAGCTCAAAACCTTAGCTTATGGAATAAAATTCCAATATTCACTGCACTTTTAGTCGTTTTATACATTTATCAATTAGAAACTGACAATAGGGGCGTTAGTTTTCAACTTTATTTCATAATTTTTCAGTATGTAAAACATAAAACTTATTTTTGTATAAAGTATGAAATTAGTAACAGGAGCAACCGGTATGGTCGGAGCGCATCTAATCCTACAACTACTCAGAAATGAGCCTGTAGTCCGCGCTATATACAGACACGAAAATAGCATCAAGAAAACTCAATCTTTTTTTAAATTGAAAAAGAGTGAAGACCTATTCTTAAAAATTGAATGGGTAAAAGCTGACCTATTAGATGTACCTGCCTTAGAAATAGCCTTCCAAAACATTACGGAGGTATATCACTGCGCTGCTTTAGTGTCTTTCGATCCTCGTGATGAGAAGGTATTAAGACAAACGAATATTGAGGGAACTGCCAATCTTGTCAACTTAGCGATAGCCTTTGAAGTTGAAAAGTTTTGCCATGTAAGTTCTATTGCTGCATTGGGAGAAACTTTAGCAAAGAACAAGATCATCAATGAAAAAACAAACTGGAATCCAGAGCTTTATCACAGCGATTACGCCATAACTAAATATGGTGCTGAAATGGAAGTTTGGCGAGGGACTCAAGAAGGATTAAAAGTTATCATCGTCAATCCTGGTATTATTTTCGGCCAAGGATTTAATTACGAAGGAAGTAATGAGTTCTTTCAAAAGATAAAAAAAGACTTCCCTTTTTACACAAACGGAACAGCAGCTATCGTCTCTGCAGAAGATGTTGTCAATGCAATGATTCACCTTATGGACAGTGATCTATTTAACGAAAAATACATCGTTGTAGCTAATAATATCACGTATCAAGAACTACTGAATTACATTGCCGAATTAATGAATAAGAAACCTCCTTTTATATTTGCTACTAAATGGTTATGCAGAATTGCTTGGAGATTAGATGCTTTTATTTCCTTGATATCAGGCAAAAAAAGAAGTTTTACAAAAGCTATTGCACTGTCGTCACATTCAAAATACACCTATGACAATCAAAAGCTATTGCAAGTCTTACCATTTACTTTAAAGTCTTATCAAGAGTTTATTCCTGAAATTATTCAATATCACTATACAAAAAAATAAAGCCTATCCAATGGATAGGCTTTAGACATATCTTATTTTACGCGTTTTATCGTGTCAATACTTAGCGTATCGTTTTTGACTATTCGCGCTATTCTGCGCTTACTCTTTTGTTTAAGTGAATCAACTTGAGTCTTATCCTGATTACTTAACTGTTTTATACTATCTCCGTCAACTTTTAGTTCTCCTGCTGAATCGCTTTTTTCAGATAGCTCATCAAGGTGATTCTTGACGGCATTTCTCATCATTTTAACATCAATTCTTTTCGTATCCAAAACCTTATTGACAAAATCGTCTACCTCAAATTTTGTTTGATTTATCACAATACGAGCGTAAATTCGATCTTGCATTTCATAATATACACCTTTATTCAAATTGATATAATACGCATTGTTTTCTGTAAAAGAAAGACTGTCTACCTGATGTTTATTGAAAATAGAATTAATAGTGATTCTTGGTATCGTATCATTATCAACCGTATAAACATAAGAGTTATTAATTGCGTATAGCATTGCTATATCATATAAAATCTCTTCCATTTTACTTTTTTCAATGAAAGGAGTAGGCTTCTTATCATTACAAGAAACAACTAAGAAGGCGATAAAGAATAAAACAATCAGTTTTTTCATTCAACTAAAAATATTAACGCTCGAATAATAACCTTTGTCCTTTGTGTTCCGTATTAACAACTCCATCGGCATAGGCTAAAAATCCATTTACAAAAGTATGAGTTATTTTTGAACTAAATGCAGTTCCTTCGAAAGGAGACCAACCACATTTATACAAAATATTAGATTTATCTACAGTCCACTCACTTTCACTATCAACAATAACAACATCTGCATGATAGCCTTCTTTTAAAAAACCTCTTTTCTCTACTTGAAATAGTATTGCAGGATTATGAGCGAATTTCTCTACAAGTTTCTCAATTGTAATTCTTCCTTGCTTAACACTTTCCAATAATGCTACTAAAGCATGTTGAACAAGGGGACCACCAGAAGGTGCATTCAAATAAGACTTACTTTTTTCTTCTAATGTATGTGGAGCATGATCAGTTGCGATAACATCAATTCTATCATCTAATAAAGCTTTCCAAAGTCCTTCTCGGTCTACTTCAGACTTTACTGCAGGATTCCACTTGATGAAATTCCCCTTAACAGCATAGTCTTTATCTGTAAACCACAAATGATGTACACAAACTTCTGCAGTGATTTTTTTGTCTTTCAAGGGAATATCATTTCTAAACAATTCCGTTTCCTTGGCTGTAGATAGGTGAAAGACATGTAATCTTGCGCCTGTTTTCTTTGCTAATTCAATCGCCTTTGACGAAGATAGATAACATGCTTCTTCACTGCGAATAACAGGATGACATTGTACAGGGATATCCTCTCCATACTTTTCCTTGTGTTCAGCTAAGTTCTTGCGAATTGTTCCTTCATCCTCCGCATGTACAGCGATCAACAAAGAGGTACTTGAGAAAATCTTTTCCAGAACTTCTTGATTATCCACTAACATATTTCCAGTAGAAGACCCCAAAAATAACTTAATACCAGCTACATTTCTTGGATTTGTTTTAAGCACTTCTTCTAAGTTATCATTTGTTCCTCCCATCATAAAAGAATAATTGGCAAATGATACTTCTGCAGCTCTCTTATACTTCTCTTCCAAAATATCCTGAGTCACAGCATTAGGCACAGTATTCGGTTGCTCAATAAAAGAAGTAATTCCCCCAGCTACAGCAGCACGAGATTCAGATTGAATATCGCCTTTATGGGTTAAACCAGGTTCGCGAAAGTGCACTTGATCATCAATCATTCCAGGTAGCACTAACTTTCCACTTGCATCAATAGTTTGAATGGTACTATCAACTTGAAGATTATGACCTATCTTCTTTATATAACCATTCTCGATTAAAAGATCTCCAACAAAGGACTTTCCTTCAGTGACAATAGTTCCATTTTTAATTAAATAATTTGTCATTATAGTGTGTTTAGTAGTTTTCTAATTCGCAAAGCAATGACTCCAAATATTGCTTCTTTAATAATACCTCCTGACATCTTGGATTCCCCTCTTGTTCTATCTGTGAATATGATTGGAACCTCCTCAATAGGTAATCCCTTAACATAGGTACGATACTTCATCTCAATTTGGAAAGCATATCCTACAAAGCGTATTTTATCTAGATCAATCTGTTGAAGAGCTTCTCTTGAAAAACAAACAAAACCAGCAGTTGTGTCCTTAATTTTCATTCCTGTAATCAATCGAACATAAATAGAAGCTCCATAAGATAATAACACGCGGTTAAGAGGCCAATTTACCACATTTACACCAGTAACATAGCGCGAACCAATAGCTAACCCTTTAGAGCGCTGAGAAGCGGCTAACAACTTCGATAAATCTTTTGGATTATGAGAGAAATCGGCGTCCATTTCGAAAATATAGTCATATTCTCGTTCTAAAGCCCACTTGAAACCATGTACATAAGCTGTCCCCAGTCCATCTTTGTTTAATCTTGTTTCAAGAAACAGTCGACCTTGAAATTGTGACTGAAGTTCTATCACGGCATTACTAGTACCGTCAGGGGAGTTATCATCAACAATCAAAACGTGAAACTGTTCTTCTAATTCAAGAACAGCAGTTATAATTAAACTAATATTTTCAATTTCATTATAGGTTGGTATAATGACAAGTCCTAAGCTCATTATAGATTGTTTGAATACAAAAGTAACCTTTTTATAGAAAGTTAAAACTTAAATAATCTACAAACCATGAAAACAGGCAAAAAAATTCTTAATTTTGCACCTTGTATGGAGAATATAGTTTTAATAGATAGAATCGTATTGAATAAAGATTGGGCTACAGCTCTATTCTTTATCGCATTCTCTGTACTGGCTATTAATCGAACAATATTTAGTGTGAGGTTTGCAGAGTTTACAAAACTTGCTGCATCCAATAAATATTTGAAAATTTATAAAGACAACACAAACCTACGTAATAGTTTCACACTATCCTTTTTAGCTATTCAATTGATATCGATTACTTTCTTTATCCAGATTAGCTTAAAAACATTTGGATACATCGAGCAAATCACCTTAAATTCTTTTATCCAAATCATCAATTTTATTGCGTTTTTTGTAATTGCAAAGTACTTAATTGACAAGATTATTGCAGTCGCTTTTAATATAGAAGAATTTGCGGATGCCCTAAACTTACAAAAAGCGACTTATAGAAACTACATGGGGATGATGCTATTATTCGTAGATGTACTGCTTTATTACAATGAAATAAACAGCAGAAGCCTAACACTTATCCTTATTTTTACATTAATCGCAATAAATGTATTATTATATATCATTTTTATAAAAAACAATCAAAAATCAATATTAAATAAGTTGTTCTATTTTATTTTGTATCTTTGCACCCTTGAAATAGCTCCTTATTTTCTACTCTATTTTTGGTTTAAAAATATCTGAGCATAATTAAGAAACATAACTATGAAAGTGAAAACAATTTTGGTTTCTCAACCAGCGCCTAAAGTGGAGAATTCACCTTACTTTGAGTTAGAACAAAAGTACAAAGTAAAAATTGACTTTAGACCCTTTATTCATGTAGAGGGCGTAGAAGCCAAAGAGGTAAGACACCAAAAAATTGATTTACATAACTTTACTGCTATCATTCTAACCAGTAAAAACTCTGTGGATCACTTCTTTCGGGTTGCTGAAGAAATGCGTTTCAAAGTACCTGAAACACTTAAATATTTTTGCCAATCGGAAGCTGTAGCTTACTACTTGCAGAAATATGTAGTTTACAGAAAAAGAAAGATCTATGTTGGCCAAAAAGATTTTGCTGACTTAGCTCCGCTTATTAAAAAATACAAAGACGAAAAGTTCTTATTACCTTCATCTGATCAGTTAAATAACGATATCCCAACAACTTTAGATCAACTAAAAGTCAATTGGGTACCTGGAACATTTTATAAAACTGTGATGAGTGATTTATCGGATTTAGCAGACGTAAAATACGATGTTCTTGCATTCTTTAGCCCTACTGGTATAAAGTCTCTGTTTAAGAATTTCCCGGATTTTTCACAAGACAATACAAGAATAGCTGTATTTGGAACATCTACTCAAAAAGAAGCATTAGACAACAACTTAAGAGTTGATATTATGGCTCCTGCTCCCGAAACGCCTTCAATGACTATGGCACTTGAGAAATATATTCAAAAGGTAAATAAATAATATCCAAAAGCTTCTTAATAAGAAGCTTTTTTTATGGCTTTATATAACACAAAAAAGGGTAAGTGAATGATCACTTACCCTTTTTTCTATGTGAAAAATTATAACCTTACAGTTGTGGTCCAGCACTTATTAATGCTTTTCCTTCTTCATTTGTAGAGTATAATTTAAAATTCTCAATAAATAAAGCAGCTAATTCTCTTGCTTTATCATCCCATATTTGAGCGTCCTCATAAGTGTTTCTTGGATCTAAGATTCCTGTATCTACTCCTTCTAAAGCAGTAGGAACCTCAAAGTTATATACAGGAACTACAATAGTATCAGCTTTCTCAATAGATCCATCTAAAATACGATCAATGATAGCACGTGTATCCTTTATAGAAATACGCTTTCCTGTACCATTCCATCCTGTATTTACCATATATGCAGTTGCGTTATTTGCTTCCATTTTCTTTACTAACTCCTCAGCATATTGCGTTGGGTGTAAAGATAAGAATGCTTTTCCAAAACATGCAGAGAAAGTAGGTTCAGGTTTTGTAACTCCACGTTCAGTTCCAGCTAATTTTGCAGTAAATCCAGACAAGAAATAGTATTTCGTTTGTTCTGGTGTTAACTTAGACACTGGAGGCATAACTCCAAAAGCATCAGCAGTTAAAAAGATTACTTTAGTAGCAGGTCCTGCTTTTGAAACTGGTTTTACAATATTATCAATATGGTTAATTGGATAAGATACACGCGTGTTCTGAGTAACAGATCCATCGTTAAAATCGATCTTACCATTAGCATCAACTGTAACGTTCTCTAACAAAGCATCACGGCGAATAGCACCATAAATATCTGGTTCATTCTCTTGACACAAGTTGATAGTTTTAGCATAACAACCTCCTTCGAAGTTAAATACTCCTTCATCATCCCACCCGTGCTCATCATCACCAATAAGCTCGCGTTTTGGATCAGTTGACAATGTCGTTTTACCAGTACCTGACAATCCGAAGAATACAGCTACATCACCATCTTTACCTTTATTCGCTGAACAGTGCATTGCAGCCATACCTTGTAATGGCAAATAGTAGTTCATCATTGCGAACATACCTTTTTTCATCTCACCACCGTACCAAGTACCACCGATAACTTGAATCTTCTCTGTTAAGTTAAATGCAATATAAACCTCAGAGTTAAGACCATATGATTTATAATCTTTGAAGGTAGTCTTAGAACCATTCATCACAACGAAATCTGGTTCTCCGAAATTAGCTAACTCCTCTGCTGTAGGACGAATAAACATATTCGTTACAAAATGAGCTTGCCAAGCCACTTCCATAATAAATCTAACTTTTAAACGAGTATTCTCGTTAGCGCCACAAAATGCATCAACGACATAAAGTTTTTTTCCTGATAATTGCTCAACTGTATTTGCTTTTAAAGCATTCCAAGTTTTACCATCAATAGGTTTATTATCATTTGGAGATTCTGGAGTGTTCCACCAAACAGTGTTTTCAGTAACAGCATCTTTAACGATATACTTGTCTTTTGGAGAACGTCCAGTGAATTCACCAGTCATCACGTTTACAGCTCCAAGCTCTGTTACTACACCTTTGTCAAATCCCGTAAGTGCAGGATTAGTTTCTTCCTTATATAAAACGTCGTAAGAAGGATTATAGATAATCTCTACAACATCTTTAATACCATATTTATCAAGTGAAATTGATTCTGAAATATCCATTTTCATTATTATGTTGTGTATTAATTTGTTTGCAAACTTAGAAATAAATTTAAAATATAAATAGTCAATTGCCTATTTAACACTCTTTTTCGAATTAAAAACCTGTATACCAGCATAAAGCCACGCTATTATAAATAGCAGCCCTCCTACTGGAGTAACAGGTCCGATAACACTTAAATTCATAGAAATCAAATCTTTAAATGTCAAAAGATATATCGATCCTGAAAAAAACAATATTCCGAACAAAGTCAAAAAAAGTAATATTTTTTTAGTCTTGTCTGAAAAAAATGTACAGATTCCTACAAATAATAGAAAAAACGCATGATACATTTGATAACGTACACCTACCTCAAATGTTATCACTTGAGCTTCAGTAACAATCTTCTTTAATCCATGAGCACCAAATGCACCCAAGATTACACCTAATGCTCCAATAAGAGCAGCAATACCTAAAACTTTACGTGTCATCTCGTTTTTAAGTCAAATATACAATTAATTCACATATTATACTTGTAATATTTAAGTAGTTAGTTTTATAAGCTACTCTATTTGTTTATTTTCGTATAACTATAATCAACAACTATAACATGAAAAAACAAATTTTAATCGTCGGAGCAGGAAGATCTTCTTCTTCTATGATCAGATATCTACTTCAAAAATCAAATGAAGAAAACATCCACCTGACAATTGGTGACTTATCTATAGAACTTGCAAGACAAAAAGCAATGAACCATCCGAATGCAACTCCAATTGCTTTTGATCTTTTTAATACAGATCAAAGGATAGAATACGTGTCAAAAGCCGATATCGTAATCTCGATGCTACCTGCAGCTCTCCATATAGAATTAGCCAAAGACTGTATTCGACTAAAAAAACACTTAGTTACTGCCTCTTATATAAGCCCTCAAATGGCAGAGTTGAATGAACAAGCTGTAGAAAACAACTTGATATTTATGAATGAAGTTGGACTTGATCCGGGTATAGATCATATGAGCGCAATGAGAATTATTCATGAAATACAAAATAAGGGCGGAGAAATAACCTCATTTGAATCGTACTGCGGTGGTTTAATTGCACCTGAATCTGATAACAACCTCTGGAATTATAAATTCACCTGGAATCCTCGAAATGTTGTATTAGCTGCACAAGGAGGTGCAGCCAAATTTCTACATGAAGGAAAGTATAAATACATCCCATATAATCAAGTTTTTCGTCGAACCGAAATATTAAAAGTTGAGGGATATGGCAATTTCGAAGTTTATGCTAATAGAGACTCTTTAAAATATCAAAACATATACAACTTAAACAACCTAAGGACAATACTTAGAGGAACAATCAGAAGATTGGGGTATTCTAAAGCATGGAGTCTATTTGTTGATCTGGGAATAACAGACGATTCTTATACAATTGAAAATTCTGAAACTCTAACATATAGAGATTTCATCGATTTATACTTACCATATCATCCAACTGACTCTATAGAGACAAAACTAAAACTTGCTTTAAACATCGCTCCAGACGATCAAGTTTGGCTTAAACTTATGGAGCTGGACCTCTTTAATGATGTTAAGCAAATTGGCTTAAAAAACGCTACTCCTGCACAAATTCTTGAAAAAATACTATCAGACAAATGGACATTAGACCCACAAGACAAGGATATGATAGTCATGTACCACAGAATTGGATATAAAATAGGCAATCAAGACAAGCAAATAGACTCTACTATGGTATGTATAGGCGAAGATCAAACTTATACTGCGATGGCCAAAACGGTAGGTTTACCTGTTGCAATTACAACTTTAAAAATACTCAATGGAACTATTACATCACCAGGAGTACAATTGCCGATAAAACAAGAAATCTATACTCCAATTTTGGAAGAATTGGAAAAGAATGGAATAACTTTCACTGAACAAGAAATAACAATATAGCAACTTATAAAGCCTCTTATAATAGAGGCTTTATTTTGGTATAGCACTAATCAATTTACGCGTGTAATCCTTTTGAGGGTTATCGTATAATTCATCCGCTTCATTTATCTCTTCTACCTTACCTTTATTCATAACGACAATCTGATCAGATACATATTTTACAACAGCTAAATCATGAGATATAAAGATATATGTAAATCCAAATTTATCTTTTAATTCATTTAAAAGGTTTAAAACTTGTGCTTGTACAGATATATCCAATGCTGATACAGATTCATCACAAATAATCAACTTCGGATTCAATGCGATTGTTCTCGCTATACCTATTCTCTGTCGTTGACCACCAGAGAACTCATGAGGATACCTATCAAAAGCCTCTTTATCAAGACCGACACGAGAAAGAATATCTATAACCATACTCTTTCGCTCTCGATAATCACTGCCAACCTTATGTACCTTCATTGGTTCCAATATAGCTTCACCAACTGTTATCCTTGGATTCAAGGATGAATAAGGATCTTGAAAAATGATTTGTATTTCTTTACGCAATTTGCGTATCTCAGCTTTATTTAATCTTGTGATATCTATTCCGCGATAGAAGATCTGTCCTTCCGTTGCTTTATCCAACTGCAGTATAGCATTTCCTAAAGTAGACTTTCCACAACCACTTTCACCAACCAATCCCAAAGTTTCTCCTTCATAGACATTAAAGCTTACATGATCAAGTGCTCTAAAGCTTCCTGATCGAAATAATCCTGTTTTAACTATATAATCCTTTACCACATTTCGTATTTCTAATAATGGTTGGCGATTATAGAGATTTTGATGTGCTTTCGCTCTATCCTCTGCAGTTACAATCTCATCAACAACAACTTGATTTAAAAAATCTGAAATAGTAGGCAACCTCTTTAATCGGACATCTATACTTGGTCTTGATGCGATTAAAGCTTGAGTATATAATTCTTTAGGATTATTAAAAATAGCTAAGCAATTCCCCTGTTCAACAATTTTACCCTTGTACATCACGATAACGCGGTCAGCGATAGATGAAATCAAACCTAAATCATGCGTAATAAATACAATGCTCATTCCCGTTTCTTTCTGTAATGACTTCAGTAGCTCCACAATATCCTTTTGCACTGTAACATCAAGTGCTGTAGTAGGCTCATCAGCAATCAACACAGCAGGTTTACAACTTATCGCCATCGCTATCATTATGCGCTGCTTCTGTCCTCCTGACAACTGATGTGGATACTTATGATACACCTCTTGAGGGTTGGGTAACTTAACTTTCTTGAATAGAGAAATCACTTCTTGTTTCATTGCTGAATCACTATTATGCACCCTATGCTGTTGTAAGATTTCTAAAACTTGTCTACCACAAGTCATAGTAGGGTTCAAAGCTGTCATTGGCTCTTGGAATATCATCGCAAATTCCTTTCCTCTATAGGAACGTATTTCTTCTTCTTTTAATTGAGTAAGCTCTACTTTATTAAAAACAATACTTCCATTTGCAATAGTTAAAGCTCCCTTTGGCAATAGTCCCATTATCGCAAGAGAGGTAATTGATTTACCCGACCCTGACTCTCCAACTATTCCAAGAATTTCATTTTGATATAACTCAAAAGAACAATTTTGCACTAAAGATTTACTGTCTTGAGTGTTCTTAATTGTAGTTATCTCTAAATCTAATACTTGCAATAATGGTGTTTTACTTTGCATAACTGTGATTTTATCTAAACAAAAATAACATTAAAAAAACCATATAATATAATTTGAATGAAATTGCCTCGTTATATTATATGGCTTTCTTAAAACAGGATGCGAGAATAATCATATTAAGCAACATTAATTTGGTCATATTCTTTCACCAAAGTTACCACAGTTGGCGTAAGAGTTTTAAAATCAGTAAAGACAGGGCAAGCAGATTTTACTGCATCCATCCATTCTTTTAAAAGCACAATTGACGCAGGTGTAGTTGGCTTAACGATGACATCAATCTTTTTAAAATTAGTAATATCTATGCTTTTCTCATCATCTTCATTATTCTTAACCTCTCCTCTTACCTCCACTTGAATAGATTTTAAATCTAAATTTAGGGTTGACCCAATCAAGTTTCCGATATAGTGTATACTTCCTGCTAAACGAGCAAGTAACAATTCGGCAGAATCTATTTGATTCACCCTTACTAAATCTCTTCCGTCATTTACGGTAAAAGAGAAATTTGCTGTTTTAACTGCGAACTGTGTAGAACGAACAGAAAAACCCAAAACTTTTACTACATTGTTTTTCATCACTTTTAAAATTTATAATTAATATTTAGGCTAAAAAAAAGGTCCTTTTGATATTTACTACCAAAAGGACCTTTGAAATTTATTCTATACTTCTTTAAGAATATATGAACTATTTTACAAAACCAATTTTGGCAGTACGACGAAGCACGACTTACGCATTAGATACGTCGCCTTAGTAATAATCGATACTGAACAAATATTGTAGAACTGGTTCATATTTCTTTTTTTAATTTCTTTTACTTCTAATTTTATACAAAAAAAGCCCCTATAACAATAGAGGCTTTTATAATATCATTTTCAAACAATATACAATTATTTACCTCCTAATGTGCCTTCACAC